>NZ_JBFRKH010000046.1:0-123774 GCF_041469265.1 Shewanella sp. 10N.286.51.B2 | reverse complement strand
ACTGAACTACAGGGGAATCGTCTTTAGCAATGTATTGCTGAGAACGGAGCGCATAGTAAAACGCCCTGATCAATCCGTCAACTCGAGATATAAAAAAAAGTGAAAAATTGATGTTAACTGCTCACCTAATACACATTGAGGCTTATAAATGGCCGTTATGGGTGTTTTTTAGTTAACTTATTTTTTGATTAAAACAGCTTTTAGAAATAAATGCTTGGTATTTCTAAAGCTTATATTTTCATATCGGCGCTAAAACAAGCTGATTTAAATGTTCAATACGCCTAATGTCACTTTTAGATTACTTTTTAGTGCTCAAGTGAATCTGCAAATAAGCCTGCCTGGTCAATTTAAGCTTTATGGTTATTACCACTTGTCGCAACTAAAGGACAGTTAAACGCTTCTATATAAGCTAAGTTCAAGCAAGCTGAGTAAAATAAAGACGTATCCCACTGCTTGGTCAAGCGGCTAATATAAGATGCTCGCTGTACATTTATAGGGCGACTTGAGTTATAGCGTTTGCTGGCTTGATATCTCTAGTCATAACTGCCATCAAATTGATCCATCAGCTAGCGCTATTCGTAACGCTGTTAATTGGATTTAAAATTGATTGAAGCTTTGCTTATGTCACAACGCAGGTATCAGCGCTTATTCACCATTCTTAACAACACCGAATAGGGAATACCAATAAAGGTTGCGCAGCAGTTTGTTTCACTCTTGGCAGAATAGTTAAAAATGGAGTAAGTATACTAGTAGTAATGGGTGATATGCAGCTTGAGTGTACTGAGCTAACGTCTTGATTAAAGTAAGTCAGGATATAGACTCAAGCAGGTATTTTAAGCTAAATGCTTGATGTTAATCACATGCTATTTAATTTGCTAAAACCTAATAATCGAAACAGTGCAATTGTTATGTAAATTTTTTCTAGTTCGTAAGTCTAACTTTCAAATGTAATTTTATTTCATGATAGTTTTTTTACGATTTTATTAAACCGCACCTATTGCAATAGCCCATCAGTATTGGGTTAGAGTGACTTATCCACTAAATCTGTGGATAAGCCTGTGTGTTACTCTTGAAATATGCCCTCAAGCCCTTATAAACATTGGTAGTGACTTAAAATCTACCAATGTTCAGCATAAATAAAATTCTGTTTAATTTCAGAGTGATAAGAAATGCAATGCTTTTATTCTAATGAATGTTGTTTAGCGAGCCTTAATGTAAACAAGCTTAAGTTAATGTTGTGTATTAAATAGTGCATTCATGAAGGGATTTAGGCACTTTGTTCACCTAATGCAGCCTAAAACTCCGTTTGTAGCAATATTTCATATTTCTAAGCTTGAAATGTAATAAATTACTGCTAAGTGTTGTTTTCTATAAATCTCATTCGCAAAGATGGATGGCTTCAGTATAAAATGCACCTTCAACAAAGAAGGATATATCCTAGTGTCAGAATCGGTTTTTAATCTTGTATCAGACTATACACCTGCTGGTGATCAGCCCACGGCAATCAAGCAATTAGTTGATGGCTTAGATGCAGGCGTGGCTAAGCAGACCTTATTAGGGGTTACGGGCTCTGGTAAAACCTTTACGGTAGCCAATATTATTCAAACCTTAGGACGCCCAACGATTATCATGGCGCCAAACAAAACCCTTGCAGCGCAGTTATACGGCGAAATGAAAGAGTTTTTTCCTAATAATGCCGTAGAGTATTTTGTTTCTTATTATGATTATTATCAGCCAGAAGCCTATGTTCCGGCGTCAAATACCTTTATTGAAAAAGATGCCTCGGTCAATGCGCATATTGAACAAATGCGGCTCTCTGCAACCAAAGCCTTATTAGAACGCAAAGACGTGGTGCTGATAGCCTCAGTGTCGGCAATTTATGGTTTAGGTGACCCCGAACTTTATATGAAAATGCTATTGCATCTTCGTCAGGGTGATCTGATGGGACAAAGAGACATCATTACCCGCTTAGGTGAATTGCAATACACTCGCAATGATATTGATTTACAGCGTGGTACTTTCAGGGTTCGCGGTGAAGTGATTGATGTCTTTCCTGCTGAATCAGAGCGTGATGCAATACGAATTGAATTATTTGATGATGAAATTGAGCAGCTCAGTGAATTTGATCCATTAACAGGGCAGGTTACTAAGCGCTTAGCAAGAACCACAGTCTATCCTAAAAGTCACTATGTCACTCCTCGTGAAACGATTATCGAAGCAACGGAACATATTAAGGAAGAGTTAAGAGAACGCCGTCAGGAGCTTTTGGATAACAATAAGCTAATAGAAGCGCAGCGGATCTCCGAACGGGTGCAATACGATATTGAAATGATGGTCGAACTGGGTTATTGCTCTGGTATTGAAAACTATTCACGCTATCTATCAGGTCGTACAGAAGGCGATGGGCCGCCTACCTTATTAGATTATCTACCAGCAAATGGCCTGCTGATTATCGATGAATCACACGTTACTGTGCCACAAATTGGCGCTATGTATAAAGGTGATAGAAGTCGTAAAACAACCCTAGTTGAATATGGCTTTAGACTACCGTCAGCGTTAGATAACCGGCCGCTTAAGTTTGAAGAGTTTGAGCAATTAATGCCTCAAACCATTTTTGTCTCTGCCACGCCCAGTGATTATGAGTTTGAACAAAGTGATGGCGAAATTGCAGAGCAGGTGGTTAGGCCGACAGGTTTATTAGACCCTGAATTAGAAGTGCGCCCAGTGGCGATACAAGTAGATGATTTGTTATCTGAAATTCCAAAGCGTGTCGCGGCCAATGAAAGGGTTTTAGTCACAACCTTAACCAAACGGATGTCAGAAGATCTTACAGAATACCTCGATGAACATGGGGTGAAAGTACGCTATTTACATTCAGACATCGATACCGTTGAGCGAGTCGAAGTTATTCGTGACTTAAGGCTTGGCGTTTTCGATGTATTGGTGGGGATTAACTTACTTCGTGAAGGACTCGATATGCCTGAGGTGTCTTTAGTGTGTATTCTTGATGCTGACAAAGAAGGCTTTTTGCGCTCTGAGCGCTCTTTAATCCAAACCATTGGCCGCGCTGCACGTAATGTTAACGGTAAAGTGATCTTATATGCTGACAAAATTACCAACTCTATGGCAAAAGCCATGGAAGAAACCGAACGTCGCCGCACCAAACAACATGAGCATAACCTGAAATTAGGCCAAGTACCTAAAGGGGTAGTTAAGAAAATCACCGATGTGATGGACTTAGGCGATCCTCACCGTGGTAACAGTAAACATCAATATACCGCCTTCGGTAAAGTTGCAGAGAAATCGCCTGAATATGGCGATAAAGACACTAAGGTGCTAAGTGTTGCAGAGTTAGCCAAGCAGATTGATGTACTTGAAAAGCAGATGCATCAACATGCGCGAGACCTTGAATTTGAACAAGCTGCAGCCTTAAGAGATGAAGTAAAACAATTGCGAGATAAAATCATTATTAACAGTTAACGATTAAAATATCAGTTCTTAAAAAACCTATTAAGTAATGGCTTAAAGTGATAATTACTTTGCTGAGAGCCTTTTTTATTGAATGAAATTCAAAGGTATTTTGCCATATTTAAGCCATAAAAAAACGCGCTAATTAAGCGCGTTTTTATTGAGTGAGCCAGTTAGATTTAGAAGTTGGCTGACTTAGGTGAACGTGGGAATGGGATCACGTCTCGGATATTGCTTACGCCAGTAACATAAGATACTAGACGCTCAAAGCCTAAACCAAAACCTGCGTGTGGCACAGTGCCATAACGACGTAGATCACGGTACCACCAGTAATCTTCTTGGTCTAAGTTCATCTCAGCAAGACGAGCATCAAGAACGTCTAAACGTTCTTCACGTTGTGCGCCGCCAATAATTTCACCAATACCTGGTGCTAATACGTCCATTGCTGCTACAGTTTTACCGTCATCATTAAGACGCATGTAGAATGCTTTGATGTCTTTAGGGTAGTTTTTAACAACAACAGGCGCTTTAAAATGCTCTTCAGCAAGGTAGCGTTCATGCTCTGAATGTAAGTCGATACCCCATTCAACATCAAACTCAAACTTCTTATCACAAGCTTTAAGAATCTCAATGGCATCAGTGTAATCGATTTGGGCGAAGTCACTGGTCACGAATGCTTCTAAACGCTCAATGGCAGTTTTCTCTACTCGTTGAGCAAAGAATTCTAAATCATCGCGACGTTCTTCAAGAACGGCTCTGAAACAGAATTTCAGCATGTCTTCAGCAAGTTTGGCCGCATCATCTAAATCAGCAAAAGCCACTTCAGGTTCAACCATCCAAAATTCAGCTAAATGACGGCTAGTATTTGAGTTTTCAGCGCGGAAAGTCGGGCCAAAGGTATACACTTTTGATAATGCACAAGCGTAAGTTTCAGCATTTAACTGACCTGATACGGTTAAGAATGATTCTTTACCGAAAAAGTCTTCGCTGTAATCAACTGTGCCTTGATCGTTACGGGGTAGATTTTCTAAATCTAACGTCGAAACGCGGAACATTTCACCCGCGCCTTCAGTATCAGAAGCAGTGATAAGTGGTGTAGAAACCCAGATATAACCTTGTTCATTGTAAAAGCGATGGATAGCTTGAGATAAACAGTTACGAACACGGGCCACTGCGCCAATAATGTTAGTGCGTGGGCGAAGATGAGCTAATTCGCGTAAATGCTCAATTGAGTGACGCTTAGCAGCCATAGGGTAAGTATCAGGGTCTTCAACTAAACCTGCAACTTCAACCTTGGTTACTTGCATTTCAAATGCTTGGCCTTTACCCGGAGATTCAACAACTTCACCAGTCATGATCACAGAGCAACCAGCAGTAAGCTTTAGCACTTCATTGGTATAATTTTCTAAATTATTCGGTACAACACCTTGAATAGGATCAAAACATGAACCGTCATAAACGGCTAGAAATGAAATACCAGCTTTAGAATCGCGGCGTGAGCGAACCCAACCACGTACCGTAACTTGCGAACCGATCGCAAAGTCACCTTTAAATACAGAAGCGACAGATGTAATGCTCATTGTTGCTTAGTTCTCCAATGAATCAATGATATAAATAGGGGCTTTATATTACCTTGAAATGGGCTTTTCACAAGGGTAAAAGCCGCTTGCAGGCAGATATTTTCACAAGTTTTAACAAACCCAGCAGAATCTGCTTAAAAATATTGCGGCAATATTACTTTTTTATCTGAAAATTCAGTTATAAGCGTATGACAAAGTGATGTATTTAAAACCTGCCAAACTTAACTAGCGGTGATATGTAGATGACCAAGGCTAATACAAGTCTTACTTAGGCTGCTATCAGTGGCTGGCGCTTAGCCGTTTTCCAGTTTGGGGATTTTAGTGAGACTTATGCTAATAGAAGCCGCTGTTATAGCGATTTAAATTATAGCTAGTTCCAATATAGCGAGCTCAAAAGGATTGAGAACCGATTATTCTGAGAGCCTGCTTTAACTGTAACACTTGAATATGTCACAGGTAGCGGGTTTGTAATTCGCTAGCTTATTTGAATGGTTGGTATCATCTCGTTTGTAGTGAAACTAAACTTAAGTTTCTTTTATTAACCATTAAAAACGTTAGCTGAATTGTTTAAATGACAACAGAGTAAATTAATGATTGCCGCTGTTACTCCCCAAATGAATTTACCTTGATAGGGCATATAATGGACATCATAAAAGCTGCCATGACGTTGATACTGAATACTGTGTCGATTTTTAGGGTTTAAAAAGTGTTTAAGTGGCACCCAAAAAGCCTCGGCGACTTCTCCTGGATCTAGCGCTATCTCAAAAGGTTGTTTAACAATGCCGATAACTGGGGTTATTTCAAATCCGGTAAAGGTTGTATGGGGCGGAAATGTACCGATCACATCAACATTTTCAGGTAATAAGGCAATCTCTTCTTCAGCCTCTCTAAGGGCAGTAAAAATCATACTGCTATCTTGTTTATCTACTTTACCGCCAGGGAAACTAAATTGACCTGGGTGGGCGCGTAAATGTAATGCTCTTTTGGTTAGCAACAGTTGAAGCTCGCCATCTACTTCGAGTAAAGGCACTAATACAGCGGCTTTTCTAGAGCGAAGCTCTTTTGGTGGGGAAACAATATGGTTTGTTAATGTTTGCAATGAAAAGTGAATATTGAACTGCGTAGTATTCATCAAACGTCCCAGATAATCATATTGGTTTTATAAAAATAAAATGGCGCAAGTCTTCCCTTTAAATTAGCACAATAACCGTAAGTTTGACGGTTTTAAGCTGTTTATAAGCAAAGTTTTATGGCTGTTATTTTACTTTATAGGCCCTGCAGTAAAATTGGGTTTGGTTTTTTTGCACGTTTGCTGTGCGTTAATGCACCAAAGTGATTGTTTTTAATTACGCTTTTAATTTCGTTTTAAACAAGTTTGTAAATTTAATTTACAATCAGTTGGTTTTAAGTTTTTGAAATTTAGTCTTTTTATTCTGTAACCTGATTGAAATTAAACTGTCGTTAAACTGTGATGTTGTGCTGGCATGGTAACTGCTGGGTTATTAATCAGTTAAGACATTCGCGAGGGCGACAAATATGGGACTAGGGAAGTTACTGTATTTGCAAGGCGTAGGCGCTGAGTTTATAGATTGCTTTGGCAACAATGTACAGATCCAGCCTCTAGATAGAAATGGAATTTTACAATCCATGTGTGTTAATGATGCATCAACTAAAGGTGCATCAACGAGTGACACGCTAAATAATATTGCTGCTAATCGTTCTTTTGTTAGCTCGACTTTAAGCGATGAATTTATTCAGCAACGGATTTTTGAATTAGATGCCGCGCCATGGTTACAGCCTCTGCATGGGTTTCAATGGAGCTATGTGGATGACCCTATTGTTGAGTTTCATTTACCTGAGCATTTTACTGGCAGCATAAAAGTTGAGATTGAAATTGAACATGGTGATAAATTTCATTTTCCAATCAGCCTCGGCCAAATGCGGGTTGTGGGTGATTATGGCATTGATGGTATCAGTTATCTTAAATATCAGTATCAATTAAATGATGACATTAATGCCCCGCTAGGCCTTGGTTACCACGGTATCAGTGCCACTGTTGAATCTGCAAGCTCCAGTGAAACATATACCGGTCAATTAATGATTGCGCCGCGCAGCGCCTATGTTCATGCTGACAGTAAAACAGCCAAATGGGGGCTTAGCACCCAACTTTATAGCCTTACTAGCCAAAGCCAGTGGGGGATTGGTGACTTTAATGATTTACAAAAGCTCATCGAGTTAGCTGCTGCCAAAGGCGCAGATTTTATTTTACTAAACCCATTACACGCTCTGGATTTACCAGAAAGTGCCAGCCCTTATAGCCCATCAGATAGACGTCGACTTAATCCGTTATACATTCACATCGAGTCAGTGGCTGAATACGCTGCCATTGAAGGGGTTATAACTTCTAAGCTTTGGCGAAATAAACAATATCAATTAGCTCAGTCTAGGTTGCTTGATTACTGCGAGATACATGAAACTAAATTTTCTATTTATCAAATGCTGTTTAACGCGTTTATTAAAGAGCATAAAAACAACCACAGTAAACGCTATCTAGACTTTGCCTGTTTTAAGCAACAGCAGGGTGAAGGTTTAAGCCAATATGTCACCCACCAGCAACAGCGAAATTCGTGTTTTACAGATGCAGAATTTCTGTGTTATTTACAATTTATCGCTTATGAGCAATTACTTCAGTGTCAGGCAAAAGCCAAAACTGCAGGCATGTCCTTAGGGCTAATTCGTGATATGGCAGTCGGTGCCTCGCCTACGGGGGCTGAAGTCTGTGCAAATATCGATAATTTTTGTACCAATGCCAATATTGGTGCACCGCCAGATCCTTTTGCCCCTCAAGGGCAAAACTGGGGTTTAACGCCATTTGACCCTATCAAATTAGCCCAGCATAAATTTGAGCATTTCATTGATTTGATCCGCTCGAATATGGTGTCTTGTGGCGGTTTACGAATCGATCATGTCATGGGCTTATTACGCTTATGGTGGTGGCCTAAGCAGGAAGGTTTAGGCAATGGGGCATATGTGTATTACCCATTGGATACTTTATTAGCCATTTTGTGCCTAGAAAGTCAGCGAGCCCAATGTGTGTTAATTGGCGAAGACCTTGGCATAGTGCCGCCAGAAATTGTCGCCAACCTAGCTAAAGCAAAAATATTTTCAAACGAACTATTTTACTTTGCTAAACATCATGACGGCTTTATGAACCCCGCCTTTTATAAGTCTCACAGTTTGATGATGCTAGCAAACCATGATGTGCCGACATTAACGGCGTGGTGGACTGCGGCAGATATTGAATTACGGCATCAGTTAAATCTGTATGACAACGAGCAACAACTTGATGAGGCGAAATCGCTAAGGCTGATAGAGAAACAACAACTACTGGATTTACTTAGTCAGCATCATCTTATCAAAGCCAATATTGTGATGGGTGAAGTTGATTTTGAGCAATTAATGCTTGCTTGGCTCCAGTTATCGGCATCGGGTAATTCAGCCCTATATAGCATTCAAATTGATGATCTGATCGATGAAGTCAAACCGATAAACATTCCCGGTACTTGGAAACAATACCCCAATTGGTGTCGACGCTTAAGTCGCACTTTAGAACAAATTTCAGCAGATTCAACAGTCAATAACAGGCTCGATGCCATCAATAAAACCAGACGTAGCAAATATATAGATGACAGCGGCAAGCCTGAATGGGCTGTTTACGGCTAATGCGAATAACGAACAGCGTAATCATTAATTCAAACATTTATGGAGCAATGCAAAATGACTAATAATGCCCCTTATTTTAATCATGGAACCGATACCGCATTACTGAGTGGTAATTTTACTGATGTATTTTCATTACTGGGTATGCATAAAGCCGACAATGGCAAATCTTTGATCGTTAGATGCTTCGTCAAAGGTGCAATAGAAGTTGAAGTGATCAGTCTAAAAGATGGTAAAAAAGTCGCTTCATTAACCCAAGTTGATGAGCAGGGTTTATTTGCTGGCACTATGGGACGACGGGTTAAGCCATTTTTATATAGCTTAAAAGTGACTTATCCAATGAGTATTGAAACCATAATCGATCCCTACCAGTTTGGCAGCTTGCTGGATGATGATGACATCTACTTATTTGCTGAAGGAAAGCAGCAAAAAAGCTACCAATTTCTAGGTGCGAACTGGAAGACTATCGCAGGTGTAGAAGGTGTTCATTTTTGTGTCTGGGCGCCGAATGCTCAAAAAGTTGCCGTAGTAGGTGATTTTAATCATTGGGATGGCAGAGCCCATATCATGCGCTTTCATCCTAGTAATGGCATTTGGGAAATATTTATTCCCAATGCTGATGCAGGCCAATTTTATAAATTTAGTGTCACTACACAAGATGGCGCTTTAACTGAAAAAGCCGACCCTTATGCGATTCAAATGCAAGCAGCGCCGGGTAATTCATCGGTTGTTCCACACAAAACTGATTATAAATGGCAAGACAAAAAATGGCTTAAGCAGCGCGCAAAACAGCAACTACATCAATTGCCTATGTCTGTTTATGAAGTTCATCTCGCTTCATGGAAGCGTAAAGGTGAGTGGGGCGATAGTTACCTCAGTTATCAAGACTTAGCTGATGAATTGATTCCATATCTTAAAGAAATGGGCTTTACCCACCTGCAACTGATGCCAATCAGTGAATACCCATTTGATGGCTCTTGGGGTTATCAACCTGTTGGTTTATATGCAGCAACTTACCGCTTTGGTGATCCCGTTGGCTTAAAAGCCTTTATAGATGAATGTCATCAACATGATATTGGAGTTTTATTAGATTGGGTGCCGGCTCATTTCCCTAAAGACCCTCATGGACTGGCTAAGTTTGACGGTAGTTGTTTGTATGAACATCAAGATCCACGTCAAGGGGAGCATCCTGACTGGGACACTTTAATATTTAATTACGGCCGCGGCGAAGTACAAAGCTTTTTACTCAGTAATGCCTGTTATTGGCTTGAAGAGTTTCACTTCGATGGGCTAAGGCTAGATGCCGTGTCTTCCATGCTATATCTCGATTACAGCCGAGAATCTGGTCAATGGCTGCCTAATGAGTATGGCGGACGCGAAAACATTCAAGCCATTGAATTTTTGAAATTGCTCAATGAGCGAATCTATGCCGCCTACCCAGGTGTCACTATGGTGGCAGAAGAATCAACCGCTTGGGGCGGAGTGACTGACACCACTGAAAATGGTGGCTTAGGCTTTGGCTTTAAGTGGAATATGGGCTGGATGAATGACTGCTTGAGTTACCTTAGTCGCGATCCCATTTACCGTAAACATCACCACCATGAAATGACCTTTAGCTTAGTGTATGCCTATACCGAGCAATTTATTTTGTCCTTAAGTCACGATGAAGTGGTGCACGGTAAAGGCTCGTTACTGCATAAAATTCCCGGTGATGATTGGCAAAAGTTTGCCACCTTAAGAAGCTTTTTAGGCTTTATGTGGGGCCATCCAGGTAAAAAACTGCTGTTTATGGGCACAGAGTTTGCCCAACGTGATGAGTGGAATCATAACCAAAGCCTAGATTGGCATTTACTGCAATACGCGCCGCACCAAGGCATGCAAGATTGGGTTAGAGATCTCAATAGCTTATACAGTGAAAGCCCAGCCTTATATGAACTGGACCATCAGCCATCAGGTTTTCAATGGCTGGATTGTGATAATGGTGATGCCAGTATCTTTAGTTTTATTCGCTATGCCAAAGACAGTGGGCAGCATTTAATATTTGTGGTCAATATGACCCCGCAAGTGCATTACGACTTTAGGGTCGGTTTACCTTCTGAAAATGATTATATCGAAGTGCTCAATAGTGATAGCCCGTGTTATGGCGGTAGCGCGGTAAGCAATGACACCATTATTAATACCGATGTTGACTGGCAAGGCATGGCACGCAGTGGTCTGGTGACTGTACCGCCATTGGCGACGATTGTGCTCAGTGTTAAGGCCGCCCACACCAGTTTAGAATCTGAAGAGGATTAACTATGGAATCGGTTAACCCTTTGCTTACAGGAAAGCCTTACCCCTTGGGCGCCAGCGTTGATGATAATGGCGTGAACTTTGCGCTATTTTCAGCTAACGCCACCCAAGTGGTGCTATGTCTTTTTGACGAGTTTGGGCTTAACGAACAACAATTTCCGTTAACCCAAAAAACCAGACAAATTTGGCATGGTTACTTGCCACAAGCGAAAGCGGGTACCTTATATGGTTATCGGGTTTATGGACCCTATCAACCCTTACTTGGGCACCGCTTTAATCATCATAAACTATTGCTAGACCCTTACGCCAAGCAGCTGTTTGGTGAACTTGAAGCTAACGATGCAACTTATGGCTATCAAATTGATAGCCCTGATTCTGATTTATCTTTTTGCAGCAAAGATAACGCCAAATACATGCCCAAATGCTGTGTAGTAGATGACAGAGCACTAAGAAACAGACCGGTTAAAAGGCTTAATATTCCTTTAGAGCAAACCATCATTTATGAAACCCATGTGAAAGGTTTTAGTGTGTTAAATCCTGAAGTAAATGATGATATTAAAGGCACTTATGCTGGCCTTGCAGCCCCCAGCAGTATCCAATATTTAACCCAGTTAGGGGTTAACTGTGTTGAACTACTGCCAGTGCAAAGCTTTTTCAATGAGCCATTTTTAATCGAAAAGAACCTCAGTAATTACTGGGGCTACAACAGCATTGGATTTTTTGCACCCAACGCAGCTTATATG
Organism: Shewanella sp. 10N.286.51.B2; assembly: GCF_041469265.1. NCBI lineage: Bacteria > Pseudomonadati > Pseudomonadota > Gammaproteobacteria > Alteromonadales > Shewanellaceae > Shewanella > Shewanella sp. 10N.286.51.B2. The sequence goes on along the minus strand of NZ_JBFRKH010000046.1, from coordinate 111,971 downwards.
AGTGGCGAGAGTATTACTGAGTTTCGTGACATGGTTGATAGCCTGCACGATGCGGGTATCGAAGTGATCTTAGATGTGGTTTATAACCATACCGCAGAAGGCAGTCGTTTGGGGCCCACCTTAAGCTTTCGCGGCATCGACAACGCCAACTATTATCGATTGGTGTCTAACGAACAGCGTTTGTATATCAATGATACCGGTTGTGGTAACACCTTTAATTCCAACCATCCGCAAGTGTTGCAATTGATTATGGACTCATTGCGATATTGGGTTGAAGTCATGGGAGTCGATGGTTTTAGATTTGATTTAGCCAGTTGCTTAGGCCGTGAAACCTATGGTTTTGATCCAGGATGCGGTTTTTTTGATGCCTTAGCGCAAGATCCCGTGCTGTGTCAGGTGAAACTGATTGCAGAGCCTTGGGATATTGGCCCTGGGGGTTATCAGCTGGGTAATTATCCTATTGCCTTTAGTGAATGGAACGATCGCTACCGAGATACTATGCGCCGTTTTTGGCGCGGCGATCATGGCATGCTCCCTGAATTTGCCAGACGCTTTCATGGTTCAGATGATTTTTTTGAACACCATGGTCGCAGTCCATCGGCGAGTATCAATTTCATTACCAGTCATGATGGTTACACCTTAAAAGACTTAGTCAGTTTTAACCAACGGCATAACTTGGCCAATGGTGAAGGAAACCGTGACGGCCATCATGAAAACCTTAGTGCCAATTACGGCGAAGAAGGCGAAACCAGCAAAGTTGTGATTAACCAAACTCGTCAACGTCAGCAACGAAACTTTCTTGCCACGCTATTGCTGTCTCAAGGGGTACCCATGATCTTGTGTGGTGACGAGATGGGTCACAGTCAGCAAGGCAATAACAATGCTTATTGTCAAGACAATAAGATTAGCTGGATAGACTGGCAAACTATTGATTGGTCATTAGTTGAATTTACCTCGCAATTAATTAACTTACGTCAGCGCTTCCCGATTTTATGTCATAAAGACTTTATTCATGTACCTGATAATAAACGTGATAGTGGCTTTGTTTGGTATGGGCGTGATGGCGAACCTATGTCCAAACGCCAATGGAGTGAACAAAGCTGTCGCAGTTTGGCGGTGGTGATAACTTCCGGTGAATTGGCGCAACAACCCCACGCACTATTACTGCTACTCAATGCTGATGTTGAAAATCAATCATTTACCTTACCGAGTTTAAATTGTTACGGCCCTTGGCAATGCTTGCTGTCAACCCAAAACCTTAATAACGACAATTTAGCGCAAAGTGAATTGATTAAAGAAAGTAAGGCAGTACTCCAAAGTCGAAGCCTGATGTTATTTCATGCCAATTTTCAACTAGTTCAAGATAAGGAATTAATCGATGACAGTCACTAAAAGGAAAACCCGCGAGAAAAAACCGGCCACTAAAGCGGCTAAATCGACACTCAAAAGTGAACCAAAAAGTAATGACCATCTAGATTGCGATCCTTGTGACAGTTTAGATGCCACCTTTAAGCGACAGCTTCAAGGGGTGTTAAGCCGTGATGAAAATGCCACCAATGATATGTATGGGGCGTTAGCGTCAGCGGTTAAAGCCAATTTACTGCAGCAATGGCGAGAAACACGCTTAAAGGATAACCAATATCAGCAAAAACAAGTGGCTTATTTATCGCTGGAATTTTTAATGGGCCGCACTTTAGGTAATGCTTTACTCAGTTTAGATTTAACTGACCAAACTCGTGAAGCACTAAATAGCTACGCAGTAGATTTAGAAACCTTACAAGAAGCCGAGCTTGATGCTGGGTTAGGCAACGGCGGTTTAGGCCGCTTAGCCGCGTGCTTTTTAGATAGTTGCGCTAGTTTAGACCTTGCGGTTGTTGGTTATGGTATTCGCTATGAATACGGCATGTTTAAGCAAAAAGTGGTTGATGGATATCAAATAGAGCAACCGGATCGCTGGTTAAGAGAAGGCAATCCATGGGAAGTGAGATTAGCCAATCACACCATTAGTGTGCCATTTTTTGGCCATACTGAATCCTATGTCGATCTACAAGGTCATCGTCATTATGTGTGGATTGATACTCAAGATGTCAACGCAGTGCCACACGATATGCCAGTACCCGGCTATAAAAACGATCGGATTAATACGTTAAGGCTGTGGAAAGCTGAAGCCACTGATGATTTTGATTTAGCAGAATTTAATGATGGTGATTATACCGAGGCCGTGGCCCGTAAAAATATGGCCGAGCAAATTACCATGGTGCTGTACCCCAATGACGCCAGTGAAAATGGTAAAGAGCTGCGTTTAAGGCAGCAGTATTTTTTATCTTCGGCCAGTTTACAGGACATTTTACTGCGCTATGTGGCGGTTCATGGCAGCGATTTTAGTCGCTTTAGTGAGCTTAATGCCATGCAACTTAATGATACTCACCCCAGTATTTCAGTACCTGAATTAATGCGTTTGCTCATGGATACCTATGGCTTGGATTGGGATCAAGCATGGGACATTACCTCAAGCAGCGTGGCATACACTAATCACACCTTGTTACCAGAAGCGCTAGAGCGCTGGCCTGTGCGCATGCTAAAGCACATGTTGCCACGCATTTTGGACATTATTTATGAAATTAATGCCCGTTACCTCGAAGACGTTGCTCACCATTGGCCTGGGGATAATGACAAATTAGCGGCGATGTCGATTATCGAAGAAGGCCACGAACCCCATGTGAGAATGGCATACCTTGCAATTGTGGCTAGCTTTTCGGTTAATGGCGTCGCAGGTCTGCATACCCAACTATTAAAGTCTGGTTTGTTTAATGATTTTTATCAGCTATGGCCACACAAATTCAATAATAAAACCAACGGTGTGACGCCAAGGCGCTGGCTGGCCCATTGTAATCCGCGCTTGGCACAGCTAATTACTCGCCGTTTAGGTGATAGTTGGGTGACCGATTTAACCCAGCTAACAGCCCTTAATGCCTTTACCGATGACCAAGCCTTTTTGAAGCAGTGGCAGAGCGTCAAATTTGATAACAAGGTAGATTTAGCCAAATTAGTGGCAGCTGAGTGTGAGGTTGAGTTTGACCCTAAGATGATGTTTGACGTACAGGTTAAGCGCATTCATGAATACAAACGCCAGTTACTGAATATATTGCATGTTATTCATTTATATCAACGCATTGTGGCGGGTGATACCCAAGGGATGCAGCCCCGTTGTGTGCTGATTGGCGGCAAAGCGGCGCCTGGTTATGCCATGGCCAAGCAAATCATCAAACTCGCCAATAATGTGGCCCATATGGTGAACTCAGATCCTGTGGTAACGCCATATTTACGTTTTGCTTTTTTGCCAAACTATAACGTCAGCGCCATGGAAAAAATTTGCCCGGCCACAGATTTATCTGAGCAAATCTCCACTGCTGGTAAAGAAGCATCGGGCACCGGCAATATGAAATTTATGATGAATGGCGCTCTCACCATAGGCACCCTCGATGGTGCAAACGTTGAAATGCTTGAAGAAGTAGGTGATGACAACTTCTTCTTATTTGGTCTTAATGCTGACGAGGTTAGTCAGCTTAAATCTCACTACAACCCCCATCAATATATTCAACAGTCACCCGCACTCAAACATGTGTTAGAGATGCTTAAAAGTGGCCATTTCAATTTAGTGGAACCGGGTATTTTTGACAGCATTATTGCTGCCATTGAAGACCCATATGATCAATGGATGATCGCCGCCGATTTTGATGCATATCGCGTAGCACAAGAAAACGTCGCTGCTGCCTATGCCAATCAAGAACACTGGACTCAAATGAGTATTAGAAATACTGCATCCAGCGGACGTTTTTCTAGTGACAACACTATTAGTGCGTATCGTGACGACATTTGGTTTGCCAAATAATCACGCCATTATATTTTCAGCAAGTTGCTGAGTTTAAAGTTAGGAGTCTTAATATATGTCAAATGCTCGTTATATTAGTAATCTTACCCGTGATACCTATGCATTAATTCTAGCTGGTGGTCGAGGCTCTCGCTTACATGAGTTAACCGATTGGCGTGCTAAACCGGCGTTATATTTCGGAGGTAAGTTCCGCATTATTGATTTTCCATTATCAAACTGCATTAACTCAGGGATCCGCCGTGTTGGGGTAGTCACCCAATACAAATCTCACTCGTTAATTCGGCATGTTAGCCGTGGTTGGGGCCACTTTAAGAAAGAGCTGGGCGAGTCAGTGGAAATCTTGCCAGCATCACAGCAAACTTCAGGCAACTGGTATGAAGGCACTGCTGATGCGGTATTTCAAAATATCGATATTATTCGTCATGAGTTACCTAAATACGTGATGGTGTTATCTGGGGACCACGTTTATCGAATGGATTATGCCGGTTTACTGGCCGCTCATGCGGAATCTGGCGCTGATATGACAGTGTGCTGTTTAGAAACGCCCATTCCTGAAGCCGCTAATGCGTTTGGGGTAATGGAAGTGGATGAAGATATGCGGGTGGTCGGCTTTGAAGAAAAACCTGCCGTGCCTAAATCTATCCCAGGTAATGAAGAGTTTTGTTTAGCATCGATGGGCAATTATGTGTTTAACACTAAGTTTTTATTCGATCAGTTAAAGAAAGATGCCAATAACGAAAACTCAGACCGAGATTTTGGTAAAGATATTATTCCGTCCATTATCGAGCACGCCAATATATTTGCTTTCCCGTTCACCAGTGCAGTACCTGATGAGCCAGCATACTGGCGTGATGTTGGCACCTTGGATTCATTTTTTCAAGCCAATATGGAGTTATTGTCACCCACACCAGCACTAAATTTATATGATGCTAAATGGCCAATTTGGACTTATCAGGAGCAACTTCCACCCGCTAAATTTGTTTTCGATGATGATGATCGCCGTGGTATGGCGGTAGATTCAATCGTTTCTGGTGGTTGTATTATTTCAGGTGCTAAGGTCAAGCGTAGTGTGCTGTTTGATGAAGTGCGGGTGTGTTCATACTCATTAGTGAAAGACTCGGTGTTGTTACCTGATGTAGTGGTACTTAAAAATTGCCGTATTCAAAATGCCATTATTGATCGCGGTTGTATCATTCCTGAAGGTATGGAAATTGGCTTTAATCGTGCCCAAGATATTGCCCGTGGATTTAGGGTGTCAGAAAAAGGCATAACCCTAGTTACTAGAAAAATGCTCGGTTTACCTACGGGTTATGAGTAATTGATTTAGTCGACTTATTCAATTTAGTCGGCTTTTCAATTTAGTTGAGCTGCAGGTTTACCCTTTAGTTAAACTTGGCGGCTCAGCATTTTACATCATGTAACACCGAATAAAAAACCTAATAGCATTTAAAAGGTATTCACTAGTGAAAAAAGTATTAATGATCGCAGCTGAGAACGACGCGATATCTGGCGCGAAAGTCGGTGGTATGGCTGATGTTATTCGCGACTTGCCTCCAGCATTAGCAAGCGAAGATATTATTGTGGATGTGGCTATGCCTAATTATGGCTATATTGCACAAACTTATAATGCTAATAACATCGGCACTGTAGCGGTAAAATTTGGTGCTAATATTGAAATCGTCAGCGTGGCGCTGATGCCAAGACCCAGAACCAGTGTTGACGGCAATACAAACCTTAACAGCCAAGTATACTTATTTGAGCATCATTTATTTAATAGCGAGGGTAATCAAGTTTATTGTGCAGGCAGTAATGATAGGCCCTTTGCTGATGACGCCACTAAGTTTGCCTTATTTAATTTAGCGGTAGCCCAAGCTTATATTGATGGTTTAATCCCCGAAGTTGATGTGATGCATATGCATGACTGGCACGCCGGAATGCTGGTGATGTTACGGGCATTTGACCCACAATATGCCATGTTAAAGCAATGCCAATGTGTATTCTCAATTCATAATTTAGCCCTGCAGGGCATAAGACCAATACGTGATGATGTCTCATCATTTGCTGCATGGTTTCCTGAGCTAACGCACCTTTTAACAGATGAGCAAAAAGCTCATTTAAGCGATCCACGATATCCTAACTGTGTAAACCCAATGAAAATGGGTATTGAGCTCAGTGACAAGGTGCATTTAGTATCGCCGACCTATGCTCATGAGGTGTTAATGGCATCCGATCATCAAAATGGTTTTTTTGGTGGTGAAGGCTTAGAAGCGTCCATGTTAGATAAACATAATCGTGGTGACATTGTAGGAATACTCAATGGCTGCGTTTATGAGAATGATAACAGTGGTGTTAATGATAGTGATGTTAATAGTGCTGAAAGTGAATTGACCACTGCAAAACCTGATAAGAAAACCGCTAACAAATCGATTAATCAGCTATTAGTGAAATCACAAGATGCAGTCATTAAATGGTTAGGTAAAACAGACTCTGCTCGCAGTGTCGATCAAATAGCTTTAGCGCGTTTACAACAATGGCAAATGCAACAAATCAACCAAGCGAGCTCGATTGACTTCTTAATGACATCAGTAGGGCGGTTAACAGATCAAAAGGTGTTGCTGTTACGTCAACCCTATCCCGTTGTGGCAAACAGTACTGGCCAAAGCCTATTAGACGCTATGCTGATTGAGTTAAAACGATTAAAACCCCAAGGGGTGTTTATGCTACTGGGGAGTGGCGATCATGTCATAGCCAAAGAGTTTCAACAGGTCGCATCAAGGCACAGTAACTTTGTGTTTATTAATGGCTATGATCAGCAATTATCCGATGAACTTTATCAGTTAGGTGATTTGTTTGTCATGCCAAGTAGCTTTGAGCCTTGTGGTATCAGCCAATTATTAGCCATGAAGCAAGGTCAGGTGTGTATTGCCCATGGGGTAGGTGGTTTACGCGATACCATTAAAGATCAGCAAACCGGTTGGTTATTTGAAGGTCATAATTTAGCTCATCAAGCGGAACAATTTATTCAGGTGTTAATTAACGCCTTAAGCTTGAGTAATGAGCAACCTGAGCAATATCGTCAAATGGAGATTGCTGCCAGTCAAGAACGCTTTAGCTGGCAACAGGTGGCTAAGCAATATCGCCAGCAGTTATACAGTTGAATACCTTTTTACTACTAAGTTAAAGGTTAAGTAAAGCGGCAGTGTGATGATTGTGAGATTTAACTCAACCCTTAGCTTAGTTAAGTTTTAGCTGAGTTAACTTTCGTAAGCTTCAGCTTAACCCTTAACAGAGCTATTACTATGGTTGAATTAATATGCTTGTTTTAGAGCTTTTCTAATATAGGCAGAATCTTACTGACCTTATCAAAGCATTCTTGATACTCAGCATCGGCATTAGAATCTGCCACTACACCGCCACCGGCCCAGCAATAAATCTTATCTTCTTCAGTCAGCAAGGTTCTAATGGTAATGCTGCTATCCATAGTGCCATCTTGACTGATATAACCAATACTGCCGCAATAAATACTGCGTCTTGATGGCTCTAATTCTTCGATAATTTGCATGGCTCTAATTTTGGGCGCGCCAGTGATAGAACCACCCGGAAAGGCTGCCTTGATAATATCGATGGCAGACAAATTAGCCGCGAGGGTAGCTTCAATGGTGCTGACTAAATGATGCACCGCAGGGAAGCTCTCAATATCAAATAACTTGGGCACATTAACTGTGCCCGCAGTGGCGACTTTACTGATGTCATTACGCAGCAAATCCACAATCATCACGTTTTCAGCGCGATCTTTTACTGAGTGCTGTAACTGCTGGGCTTTTTGTTTATCAATTTCAGCATCTGCTGAGCGAGGCAAGGTGCCCTTAATAGGCTTAGTAGAAATCTTATCACCAGAAAGTTGAATAAATCGCTCTGGCGAAATTGACATTATGCAGTGATTTTCCAACCTCAAGAAGGCTGAAAAAGGGGCTTTATTGGCTGTAGATAACGCGCAATAAGCTTGCCACTCATTGCCATGATAGTTAGCTGAAAACCGCTGAGTTAAATTTATTTGATAGCAATCGCCAGAATGCAAATATTGTTGCACCCGATTAAATTTTTCTTGGTATTGCTGGCTTGTATTTTGATTTTCCCAAGGGGAGGTTAGTTTGAATTTTGGCTGCGTGGATTTGTTTTTGGTTATTTTTTTAGTTGCGACCTCAATTTTATTCAATGCAGTATCAAGGGCAATTTGGCCTTGATAATGTAAACCAAACCAGCATTGCTGTTGATAGCAATAGATTAAGCAAAAGTCATAAAAACCCACGCTCATTTCAGGCAAGTGAATATCTTGCATAGCGCTGTCTGGCAGTTTTTCTATCACTCTACCCAAGTCATAACTAAAGCTACCTAATGCGCCGCCGCTAAAAGGGAACTTGCATGGCTGTTTTGTCGGGTAAAGTGTTTGCTGCAGCTGAGCTAGATTATCAAAAACAGCTTGCTGACTATCAAAGCTCGCTAGTAACGGGCTTAACGCTTCATCGACAATAGTGAGTTTACTGAGGTTATTTTGATATGTTAAACAAGCAATTGGACTAATAGCAATAATGTCATATTTAGCATCAGTATGGGCTGCGTTGGCCGAATCTAACAGCATAGCCCAAGGCTTGTGGCAGAAATGTTCAAACAAGGTGTGCGTACTAATATTCCAATCCAGTTGCTGAATTGCCAGCGATTGCTTGCCCCGAGAATGCATGTTGTAACCTATTTAAAATGTGATGTAGCCCAAAAACGTTGGAAAGAGTATCATATTGTCCCTGAAAGGATTAATAGCTAATTGAAGGCAATTTTAAAATTGCATTCATATAAAAATAAAACAAGTTATGCCGCAATGGCTGCTGGAGCGCCCCTATATGTCTACAAACTCATCTGCTAATGTCGTGATCAAGCAAGCTGACTTTATTGAAAGCATTGCTGATTCTCTGCAGTATATTTCGTACTACCATCCTAAAGATTTCGTTGATGCAATGGCTAAGGCCTACGATCGTGAAGAAAGCGAGGCTGCAAAAGATGCCATCGCACAGATTTTGATTAACTCACGTATGTCAGCAGAAGGTAAACGTCCTTTATGCCAAGACACAGGTATTGTGACCAGTTTTGTCAAAATTGGTATGGCAGTGCAGTGGGACAAAACCGATATGACGGTTCAGGAAATGGTAGATGAAGGTGTACGCCAAGCTTACCTGAATCCCGATAACCCTTTACGTGCATCAATCGTTGCCGATCCTGCAGGTTCCCGCAAAAACACTCGCGATAACACGCCATCTGTAGTTCATATTGATATGGTGCCAGGTAATCATATTGAAGTCATGATCGCAGCAAAAGGCGGCGGATCAGAAAACAAATCAAAAATGGTGATGTTAAACCCGTCAGATGATATTGCTGCGTGGGTTGAAAAAACCTTACCGACTATGGGCGCAGGTTGGTGTCCGCCAGGTATGTTAGGCATAGGTATTGGTGGCACAGCTGAAAAAGCCGCGGTACTTGCCAAAGAGTCGTTAATGGACCCGGTTGATATCCATGAGCTAATGGAGCGCGGCGCTGAAACCACTGAAGAGAAGCTTCGTTTAGATATCTTTGAACGTGCCAACAATACGGGTATTGGCGCGCAAGGCTTAGGCGGCTTGACCACGGTACTTGATATTAAAATTAAATCAGTGCCGACTCACGCAGCGTCAAAACCTGTGGTAATGATCCCTAACTGCGCAGCAACACGTCACGTGCATTTCCATTTAGATGGCACTGGCCCTGCTGACTTAGTGCCGCCATCATTAGCTGATTGGCCTGAAATTACCCGTGAAGCAGGTGAGAATACTCATCGTGTTAATTTAGACACAGTCACTCAAGCTGAAATCGAAACCTGGAAAAGCGGCGATACCTTATTACTTAACGGTAAAATGCTAACAGGTCGTGATGCGGCTCATAAGCGCATTCAAACCTTGATTGAATCAGGTGAAGGTTTACCTGATGGCGTCGACTTTACTGGTAAATTTATTTACTACGTAGGGCCTGTTGATCCAGTAGGCGATGAAGTTGTGGGCCCTGCAGGCCCAACAACCGCAACCCGTATGGATAAGTTCACTGATCTTATGTTAGATAAAACGGGCTTAATGGGCATGATTGGTAAGTCTGAACGTGGGCCACAAACCGTTGAATCAATCAAAAAACACAAAGCCGTTTATTTAATGGCTGTCGGCGGCGCTGCTTACTTAGTATCTAAAGCGATTAAGAAATCTCGTGTGGTGGCTTTTGAAGACTTAGGTATGGAAGCTATCTATGAATTTGATGTTCAAGATATGCCGGTTACCGTGGCTGTGGATACTCAAGGCGTTAATGCCCATGAAACAGGTCCGGCAATTTGGAAAGTTAATATTGCTAATGCCAAAACCAAATAAGCGTTAATTTTAATTTCACGTTATGGTTTTTGTGGTTAATTTCGTCAAATAGCGCAAATAATCTCGCTCAGGTTTGGATTGTGTCAAAATCCTATTGCCTGAGCGTTTTTGTTTGGGTAGTGTGCTATCAGTACTTATTATTGGTATTTTTGAAACAGTGTACTTTCAGTCTGTAAACTGTTTGATAACAGCATTTCATCGATTAATCATTTTGCTGTGATGTAGCACTAAAAAATAACACAGACATTGGTAACACAACAAAAATTAAAAAGAGAACTTCATCAAATGAAAAAATCGTCAATTTTACTCGCTATTGCAACTGCAGGCTTTGCCTTGTCAGTACAAGCAGCAGAGCCTGCTAAAACCCCCTTTAATGTTCAACAACTTGTAAAGTTGAATAAGCTTCATTCTGCCGCTGTATCAAATGATGGCAGCAAGTTAGTGTATGCCGTTAAGTTAATTGATGAGCAGGGCGACAGCAGCTCTGATTTATACTTACTGGATCTGAGTGATAAAAATGCTAAGCCAGTTCAAATTACCTCACATAAAGGCACTGAACATGACGTAACTTTTAGTGTTGATGGTAAATCAATTTACTTCTTAGCAGCGCGTAACGGTTCTAGTCAGTTATTTAACTTAGCCTTAACTGGTGGCGAAGCGATGCAAGTGACTGACTTACCATTGGATATCAATGGCTATAAGTTATCAAATGACGGCAAACAAGTTGTCATGAACATGCGCGTATTTCCTGACTGTAAAGACTTAGCTTGTACGGTTGATCGTATTGAGGCTGAAGAAAACAAAAAGACCACGGGTCGTGAATACAAACAACTCATGGTTCGCCATTGGGATACATGGGAAGATCACGCCCGTAACCATTTGTTTGTCGGTCAGCTAAATGGCAAGCCAGTAACAGATGTTGTTGATGTTACCCAAGGTTTAGATACTGAAACCCCGCCAAAGCCTTTTTCAGGCATGGAAGAGGTGACCTTTACCGCAGATGGTAAACACATTGTTTATAGCGCCAAAGCCCCAAGCAAAGATCAAGCATGGACGACCAACTATGATCTATGGAAAGTGTCTGTTGCTGGTGGCACGGCTGAAAACCTAACGCCAGATAATAAAGCATGGGATGCACAACCGACTTATTCTAAAGATGGTCGTCAACTGGCTTATCTTGCGATGAGTAAGCCTGGATTTGAAGCTGACCGTTACCGCATTATGTTGCGTGACACAGTTACTGGCGCAGAAAAAGAAGTGGCACCGTTATGGGATCGCAGCCCAAGCTCACTGACCTTCAGTGATGATGGCCGCACGCTTTATGTCACGGCGCAAGATGTTGGTCAAGTGACCATCTTTGAAGTTAACACTCAGTTTGGTGATGTTCGTCCGATATACAATGATGGCAGTAACAACCTTGTCGCAGTGACAGAGTCAGGGCTTATTTTCAGCAACAAATCATTAGTTGAGCCGGGCGACTTATATAAAATTAGCCTTGAAGGTGAAAACCTCACCCGTTTAACCAATGTTAATGAAGACAAATTAGCTGAAATTCAATTTGGTGAGTTCCAGCAATTTAACTTCAAAGGTTGGAATAACGAGACAGTACACGGTTACTGGATTAAACCTGCTAATTATGAAGCCGGTAAGAAATACCCAATCGCATACTTAGTTCACGGTGGCCCGCAAGGTTCATTTGGTAACTCATTCAGTGGTCGCTGGAATGCACAACTTTGGGCTGGCGCAGGTTATGGTGTGGTTATGGTCGACTTCCATGGCTCAACCGGTTATGGACAAGCCTTTACTGATTCAATCACCCAAGATTGGGGTGGTAAACCGCTTGAAGACTTGCAAAAAGGCCTAGCAGCGGTTGGTCAGCAACAAAAATGGCTAGATACCGATAATGCCTGTGCATTAGGTGGCTCATATGGCGGCTACATGATGAACTGGATCCAAGGTAACTGGAGCGATGGCTTTAAGTGTCTTGTAAACCACGCTGGTTTATTTGATATGCGTAGCATGTACCACGTAACAGAAGAGCTTTGGTTTCCTGAGTATGAATTTGGTGGTACATACACTGAAAATAAAGAACTATATGAGAAGTTCAATCCAGTAAACTATGTTGAAAACTGGAACACACCAATGTTAGTGATCCACGGTGAGAAAGACTACCGCGTGCCTTATGGGCAAGGACTAGCGGCATTTACATACATGCAGCGCAATAACATCCCATCAGAGCTATTAATGTTCCCTGATGAGAACCATTGGATCTTAAATCAAGATAACCTACAGCAGTGGTACAAAAACGTACTAGGTTGGATGGATCGCTGGACTGAAAACAAATAGTTTTACGGTTAGGCGAACAAAAAAGAGATGCTATTTAGCATCTCTTTTTTTATGGGCTGAAAAATTAATTACTCTGAAATGGGTAATTTTTCAGCTAGATAGTTTCGAGGCTTGTTTTATCGACTATATTGAGTTCTGTAGATGGGCACTTTTGAGCCGTTTTAGTAATACATACAAGGTAAGTTAATCTTCTGCGTGAACCCGTCATTTTTCGATGACCATTTTTATGACAGATCCTAGTACGTTTACTCATAGTGTTTACCCATAGTGATTTCAATCTACTTACTGTCGTTAATAACGCCGATTAAGTAACTAACATTCAATAATGAGGTTTATTGTAACAGTACAAAGCTTGATGATGAATTTTTATAGCGCTTTTTTACTCGATTATGTCATTAAATTTCATTTATGTCGTAAGTGGTGTTTGTAGACATTGAATTTTGTTAATTGGCTCCGAAAAGCTATTGTCGTAAAAGTAAATTAAGGTCAGATTAGGTTTATTATTAACTAGCTCATATTTGTAAGAAAATACATTTGTAAAATGCATAAAAAGCAGTAGAGTTGCGCGATTATTTTTTTGACCACAAAACCATTGATATAGAGGGTAAGCTCGTGGATTTAATGCTTTACGTTAAGTTTTTCTTAGGATTGATAGCAATTATCAACCCTGTGGGCTTATTGCCTGTGTTTGTGACCTTAACCAGTCACCAAACTGAGGTAGAACGTAACCATACAGGTAAAGTGGCAAACTTTGCCGTGGTGATTATTTTGTTAACCACGATTTTTATTGGAGAGCATATTTTAAATATGTTCAGTATCTCTTTATCAGCCTTTAGAATTGCCGGTGGCAGTTTGATTGCGATCATCGCGATGTCTATGCTGCAGGGTAAATTGAGCCAAGTGAAACGTAACCAAGAAGAAGACCGTGAAGCATCAGGCATGGAGTCGGTTGCTGTGGTACCACTGGCATTGCCATTAATGGCTGGTCCTGGCGCCATTAGTTCAGTTATTGTATTTTCTTCTACTAATAACTCATTGGTGGACATGATAGGTATGTCCATTACGGTGATTATTTTTGGTTTAATGAGTTTTGGTTTGTTCAGAATGGCACCGATTATTTTTAAGTTGCTAGGTACAACAGGCATTAACGTCATCACGCGTTTAATGGGGCTGCTAATGCTTTCAATTGGTATTGAAGTGATAGCTGCCGGTATTAAAGGTTTATTCCCAACGCTAATGAGTTAATAACGTGCTTTATTTAATCAATCGAGCAACGGAATTGCTCGATTTGAACAGCAAACGTTCAAGAGTTTGTAAAACATCGATTTCTGCTTGACCTCAAATACGCATTTGCGTAAAGTACCGCTCGTTCTACAACATAAGGTTTTTCATAATTACCTTATATTCAATAGTGTTAACTTATAGCAGTATAGATAAATAGAACCGTGCCACTCACACGTTAAAATGAATGCAACAAATTAGGTGACGTGTCCGAGTGGCTGAAGGAGCACGCCTGGAAAGTGTGTAAAGGGCAACCTTTCGAGAGTTCGAATCTCTCCGTCACCGCCAAATTCTCCAAGCTATTTTTATTTAAATCAACAAGTTATTATTTATACCTCTAAGCTATTATTTAAACCTCTAAGCTATTAATTAAATCCTCAAGTTATTCTTTAATTTAAAAAATTGATTTGTTTTAGCAAACTCAGTATAAAAACTAGGATTTTATTAATGCTTAGTATTTTTATACTGACATCAGCAATTAATCATCACTATAAAATTATCCCTCATAAAGACTTTGTCAGCCTTAACACTGTTCTATCATCTACATTTAGTGTCGTCGATATGAATTTGACAAGTCAAAGCGTGACTTATTTGAGTCTTGTACCTTTTGAGTCTGTTGCTATTTTGTTATATCAGTTCAATGATTTAGCTAAACTAATTTTCCTTTCGATTTTGTTTTTAGCGGCGTTAAATTAATTTAGGTATCTAATTAAAGGGGATTTTTATATGTTCGCACAAATTTTTATCGTTTTTGTAGGCTTAGCCAGTTTGATTTTAGGTATACAAGATGGCGATTATTTATGGGCTTTTTGTGGGCTGATTATGTTTACAGCTTCGGTTGTAACACTCTATTACCTTAAAACGGGTAAGGTATTTGGCGACGATAAAAACAACCAATAAATGATTCACTTGAACGATTAAAGCAAATACTTTTAAGGATAATAATGATGAAATGGCTATTTATTTGTCTATTTACTTGCCTATTGGCGCTGACAAGTGTGTTACCCGTCGGGGCAAATGATACTGTCATTCAGCGCGCTTATGAGTCTAAAAGCGGCGATGTTCAAGTTAACGGCAGTGGTCGTGTGGTTCATATTCTTGCTGATGATAATCAAGGCTCAAGGCATCAAAAATTCATTCTAAAACTCAATAGTGGCTTAACCTTGCTGGTAGCCCACAATATTGATTTAGCCCCGAGAGTTTCAAATTTGCGAGTTGGTGACCTTGTTGAGTTTTATGGTGAATATGAATGGAGCAAAAAAGGCGGGGTGATCCATTGGACCCATGCAGATCCTGCAGGGCGACACGCCGAAGGCTGGTTAAAGCATGATGGTACTACCTATAAATAATTAATGTTTTTTTAGTTTTATTAGATCAACAAGGAAGTTTTAAATGAATATTAGTATCACCAACAGAAATCTACTACTGCGCATCTTAATCAAAGGTGTTTTACTTTGGGGGATCTCAACTGCGATTTTATTCCAGTTGATTATGCACTTAACAGGAGAAGAACACTTTTTTGATGGCATAGTGCTATCTTTAATTACTTTTCCTATTGGTGGTATTTTTTATGGTTATTTAACTTGGCGATTGCAGCATAAATCAAAAAAATAGCTTTATATATTATAACGGCCATATAGGTCGTTCATTTAGTGGAGTAAAGCTTGAACATTACTAGAGATAGCGTACTAACGCTGGCGACATTTTTCTCACTGGTTATCGTATTTTATGTTGTAGGCTACTGGTTAATTTTTAGGATGGGTCAAGCAACACCGCTAATGCTCTCTGTTGGCGCTGCCACTATCTTAACGTGTATTATTCGTAAGCGGAGCCTTTCAGGTCTTGGTTGGCACTGGGGGCAGTGGAAATACCAATGGCTAAGTTATCTTGTTCCTTTTGCCATCGCGTTAATGGCATACCTGTTGGTTTGGTTATTAGGTGTCGCAGACTTTTATGATGCTGATTTCTTGTTTACACAAAAACAAAAGTACAATTTAGTTCATTGGAACGACGCCAGTATATTTTTATTTCATTTTATATTAGTTGCGACAATCAGTTTTTTTGTGTCTTTACCTTCGATATTAGGCGAGGAGATTGGCTGGCGTGGTGTACTTGTGCCTGAGCTGTCTAAGTTTATGTCTTTCACTGGTGTTGCCCTCGTGAGTGGATTGGTTTGGTCCGTATGGCATTGGCCACTGATCATCAAAAGCTTATATGGAAATGATGTCACTCCTTTATATTATCAGCTCATCATTTTCAGTGTTTTTATCATTTCAACTGGGATGATAATGACTTATCTGCGGTTGAAAACAGGTAGTTTGTGGACTGGGGTGATATACCACATGAGTTCAAATATTTTTATTCAAAAAGTATTTACACCGATTACGCTGCAAAAAGCCGATTCGAGTTGGTATATGGATGAATTTGGTGTCATTACTGCGCTGGTAGCAGCTTGTGCTGCGTTTTATTTTTGGCGCAAAGGCAGGGTTGAATTCAATGATTTGAAAACGCTTTAAATTAAAAATGACTAATGCTATCTACGCATTTTAAACATTTATCTCTAGTCGATATTTAAGCGCTTACTCATAGTCAATTTTAGAATCGCTGATATGGCTTAACAATAAGCCATATCACTGGTTGATAAAACAGCCCAATCACTTCAAAAAAGCAGAATTTCAAATGCTTGGCCATTTATGCGCTAAAGTTAACTAGACTTTAAACTTAGTTGCTAATCCGACTAAACCTTAGCAGACATTTTAGCCAGAACGTTTAACTCATAGTGTGTCAGGTCACATCAAGGGCAGCTTTTGCCAGAATAGACAGCAAGTTGCCGCTAAATAAAGTAAAATAACCTTTCATGTACTAATGAAGTTTGTTCTAAATGAGGATTAATGAATAGCAATAACGATAAATATAGTATAGACAATACCGATTACACAGTCGGACAAGATAACATTCAAAAGTGGGGCTTTGACGTCCACAACCCTGTTTTTGGGATCAGCGCCTCCTTAATTGGACTCTTCTTAATCGCCATTCTCTTGGTTGAACCAGAAACATCAAAATCTGTATTAGATGGCATAAAATGGAAAATTATAGGTACTTTTGATGGCCTATTTATGTGGTCTGCCAATCTGTTTGTGTTGTTTTGTTTGGCAATGATCATTTCGCCATTTGGTAAAATTCGCTTAGGTGGTGATGAAGCCAAGGCCGATTACTCAATGTTGTCATGGATAGCCATGCTATTTGCCGCGGGAATGGGCATTGGTTTAATGTTTTGGGGGGTAGCAGAGCCTGTAGCTTATTTCACTGGCTGGTATGAAACACCACTTAATGTCGAGCCAAACACACCTGAAGCTGCGAAGTTAGCACTGGGTGCCACCATGTTCCATTGGGGCTTACATCCATGGGCCATTTACGGTGTAGTATCACTATCACTTGCTTTTTTCGCTTATAATAAAGGCTTACCGCTTTCAATGCGTTCAGTTTTTTACCCAATATTGGGCGATAGAACTTGGGGTTGGCCAGGCCACGTTGTTGACATTTTAGCGGTACTTGCCACTTTATTTGGTCTGGCGACATCCCTCGGCCTTGGGGCTCAACAGGCTGCCAGTGGTTTTCACCATGTATTTGGTATGGATAATGGCTTAATGCTGCAAGTCGGCATTATCGTGATAGTGACGTTAATTGCTGTGGTTTCTGTGGTTCGCGGTATTGACGGTGGTGTAAAAGTTATCAGTAATGTCAATATGTTGTTGGCGCTGGCATTAATGTTATTTGTTATATTAGTGAGTTTTGCGGTTTCTATGGGTACCATTCCCATGACCGTAATGGGCTACATTGAAAATATCATTCCTTTAAGTAACCCAATGGGTCGTGATGACGAAGCTTGGATGCATGGTTGGACCGTGTTTTATTGGTCTTGGTGGATATCATGGTCTCCTTTTGTAGGTATGTTTATAGCGCGTATTTCCCGTGGCCGTACCATCCGTGAATTTATGATGGCTGTATTGATTGTACCTACAGTGGTGACAACTTTGTGGATGTCAGTATTCGGTGGCGTTGCGATTGATCAAGTGGTCAACAAGATTGGTACCTTAGGTGAGAAAGGCTTAACAGAAGTGCCTTTAGCGATGTTTGAGATGTTTGATGCATTGCCAATGGGCAATATATTATCGTTATTGGCCGTTGTATTGGTACTCGTATTCTTTGTAACCTCATCAGATTCTGGTTCACTGGTGATTGATAGCATCACATCAGGCGGTAAAGTCGATGCACCCGTTCCTCAGCGTGTATTCTGGGCCTTTATTGAAGGTGCGATTGCTGCGGGTCTACTTTGGGTTGGTGGCACCCAAGCCATTGAAGCATTGCAGGCTGGTGCGATTTCAACGGCTTTACCATTTACCATTATTTTATTGGTGATGTGTGTCAGTTTGATTATGGGTCTGCGAACTGAAAAAAGGCCTGGGTTAAGGAGCTAACCTAAACCTAAATCAAAACCAAAGCCCAGTTTCACTTGTCATTATTCAAGTGAAACTGGGCTTATTCGATCTATACCCATAGCTTTTTTATCGGTGTGTCTGGGCTAAAGTGGTACTGAATTTGAGCTTGCAGTAATTCAGCGGTTGCGATGGCATCGGTTAATGCATCGTGTGGTGGATAGGTGGGTAGATTGTATCGGCTACGACTATTAGCAAGTCGAATTGATGCTGGGCGAGTGTTTCTCAGCCAATCTAAAAAGCTTCGGGGTTTTGCCTGTTGAATATTAGCTTCGAGCTGCATGGTATCAACTACAGGGAATACAATCCCTTCGTTTATTAAACTGCGAAGTGCGGCGTCAAAAAAATCTCGTTCTATTCTGCGATAATGCACTACCACAATTTTGCCTGCCAACTCATCTAATAGTTGTTCTAAAATTCGGAGTAAATCAGGTGCGCCTTTTAAGTCTGAATGGGTAATACCATGGATGATGATGGAGTCTTCTTTGAGTTTATCTTCTGGTGAGATAAACCAATGTTTCGCCTTTCGACAGGCGATGCGATCTAAGGTAAACGGCACCAAACCTATACTAATAATGCTGTTTTGGTTGGCATCTAAGCCAGTTGTTTCGAAATCTACAGCGACAAATTCAATATCTTTCAGTTTGATTTCTTCGTGGTAAGTGCTGGCATTATAGAATTTTTTTAATCTGCTATCTTTACTTTCTTTGGCTTTGATTTGCAAAAAAGCTTTCCAGTTTAAAATTTCTTGGTTTGTAAAAAGTCGCATTAATTATCCTTGCATGCTGCTAGCACTGTAGCGGAACTTTAAAAAGTTTTGCGCACTACTTAGTACCAAAAAAGCATCTTTTAAATTACGTCTTTCAAAATCAGACATGTTTTCAGGTTCAATATTATTATCAGGTTCTTGATCCGATTGAATATCTAATGCTTGATGGCGAATGCGAACTAAAGAGATAAACTCCATTGCATGCTGTAAATCTTTACCTTTTGACGGCGGTAAAATTCCGGCTTCGATAATGTCTTCTAAGCGATCAAATGAATTTTGCGATTGTGAGCCAATGGCGAGGGCGTGGACACGGATAAGATCAGCTAATGGCGCGGTGCCACGGCGCTTTAAATTAATTGAGTTGTTATGGCGACCGTCTTTTTCCATGACAAAGTCTTTAAAAAAGCCCAGTGGTGGGGTGCGATTAATGGCGTTTCTTGCAAGGCAGGCTAAAAAGCGATTATTCTTTTTTGCTTTTCTGAGTATAAAGGCGTTGAGCTGTTCAGCCCATTTGGGTCTACCGTATACCCCATATAGATCAAAAAAGATTGAGCAGTTTAATAGTGCTTGAGGCTTTGGATTATCAATCCAGTCGGCAAAACACTCTTCCCATTGGGATTGGGTTTTTCGATACTCTGGATTTGTTGCCATTATGTCACCGGTGCAATAAGTGTAGCCACAGGCAGCTAAACCATCACATACATAGGTGGCTAATTGCTTAAAGTATTCACCATGAAGTGATTCTTGATATTGATTATCTAAAATAATCGCATTATCTTGATCCGTTACAATAAGTTGCTCATCACGAGCCATAGAGCCTAATGCTAAAAAACAATAGGGCACGGGTGGCGGTCCTAATCTTTCTTCAGCCAACTGCAGTAAACGCTGCTTAAAACTTCTACCAATTTCAGACATGGCGCGACCCACCATGTGTGAGTTTGCATCTTCGTTGACCATACGCACAAAACAATCTTTAAGCTGATGTGACAAGATAATTAAGTCATCAATACTGTTTTGCTGAAAAATACTGCTAACAATCAATAAGCTGTTTTGGGATTCATAGCGAATAATGTCACTGACTTCAATTAAACCAATAGGTTGTTTGTTTTTTAATATCGGTAAGTGATGAACGTTATACCTGAGCATCAGCAGCATGGCTTCAAAAATATAGGCGTTATGATCTAAAGAGATAAGCTCGGTGGACATGACCTCTGCAACTTGGGTTTCTACATCTAACCCTTGGGCGAGCACCTTTGCACATAGATCTCGCTCAGTGATGATTCCCACAAAGCTATTACCACCTTCATCGGCAAGATTGGGGTCGTTAATAATGGCCGCTGATACATGCTCTTCAGACATGGTTTTAGCCACGTTTTGAATGGTGGTAGTAATGGGTAGCATCACAGGTTCGCGACTCAGTAGCGTTTTAACCTTCGAAGTAGTGAGTGAGTTAGCATCGTCGCTATTGTCCTCAACCGCTTGCTGTAAACGAATGCTACCTTCGACCTCAACAAAGTCAGCAAAGGCGTCATAGCGCTCGCAAAAGTCTTCAAAAATACTTTCAGGAATACAGTAGAGTAGGGAGTCTTTGAGGGATTTTGCAGGTAAGCGTACTTTATTATTGGTCAGTAGCCCCATTTGGCCGAATAAGCCTCCTTGATCAAGGCGGTTATACAGTTCCCCTGAACGTCGGTAAACCTCCACGACACCACTGCGGATCATATAAAGTTCGTGTATTTTATCATTAAAATCAATGATCATACTGTTAGCACGACTATAGGATATCTCGACACTTTGTGATACTTCGATTAATGCCTCTTCTGGCAATTGATCAAAAGGTGGGTACTGGCGGATGAAGTTACGAATTTCAAGTAGCTCGACTTCCATTATTCGCTCGATATTAGGGGGATTTGAATAGATGTTAACTAGTATATGGCATATATAGGTGATCTGCAGCTTGGTGGGTCGCAGACTGGTATTAATATCTAAATATTTTCATCGTTTTAAAATAATAGCAGCGAAATATCGTTAATCTTTAACCATTCAATCAAGTCTGTTGTAAAAGCTTAGTCATGGTCATACAGTCGATTTTATGTCTTTGCTCATTAGCGGCTAAAAACCACCTCTAGGTCTTTTTAATGGTGGGTAAAATAGATGCCGCGCCCTCGTAGAAGCCAAATTAGCCTAGAACTATTACCAACGAGATAACCCTTATTATCATTGCTGTAGCCGTGTGGTTCGCCGTGCATTCTTTTAGAGTAAAGAGTATGTGGTGATGATAAATACACAGGTAACAACTATGACCACAGACGTGGCTGGGTTGAATCACTCATTCTTTAACTGACAGATGTGTTTGCCATTGATGTGGCGGCTTATGCGGTGATGTCTAATCATCTGCATGTGGTGTTACACATTGATATTGAAACAGTAAATAACTGGAGTGACCGCGATGTGGTGATGTAATGGCATAAGTTGTTTAAAGGCGATGGGTTAACCCAAAAATTTGCTAAAGGTCAGCTCATTGAACCTCACGAGGTAGTAAGGTAAAAGCACAGCATCGCTATTTACCGTAGCCGCTTATGTGACATCTCTTGGTTTATGCGCTGCTTGAATGAACCGATAGCCAGACAAGCCAATCAAGAGGATAACTGCTCGGGTCGATTTTGGGAGGGCAGGTTTAAATCTCAAGCGCTTTTAGATGAAGCGGCAGTTTTAGCCAGTATGGCCTATGTGGACTTAAACCCCATACGCGCCAATATGGCCGCCACACCAGAGCAATCAGACTACACCAGTATCCAACAACGAGTAAAAGCGGCAATAAAAGGTGAGCAGCCTAAAACCTTGTTGCCATTTATTGGTAATGAACGTGCTAACCAACCCAAAGGCATTGCATTTTCATTAAAAGATTACCTTGAGTTAGTGGATGATACAGGGCGCTTTATTCGTGATGATAAACGCGGCGCAATCAGTCAAAGCAGAGCGAAGTTACTCACCAGGCTTAATATTCCACAACAAAACTGGCTTAAAATCACCACCGAATTTGGTCAGCTATTTCATGGCCCAGTGGGCTCACTGCAAGAGCTAACACAATACTGTGAGCATTTACAAAAACGGCGACGGCACTTTGCTACAAGCTGCCAGCATTTTCAGTAAGCAGGCACGTTAAATAGGTTTAATATAACTAATATCACCAAAGTTAAACACTCAAAACCATCATCCTTGCATGGTTGCAAAGTGACGGCTTAAAAACGGTAAATTAAGCCGAAAACACTCAAATATCATCATTATCAACCTTCAAAGCCCACAACCAAACGCTGCGGGCTACTTAATCAAGCATGTTCACTTGTACAAAGTTGAAAAGGTCGTTATGTTATTGATTTACATTGGCTGTCTAGTTTGTTTCGTTTTATTTTTTTTTAGTAAAGATGGCTGGCGCATAAAGTTATTCTGTCAGCTACTAACAAGCTGCTAAATCCAGGTTCACCAAGGTTGTCACGCCATTGCTGAGCAAATAGCCCGCCAGCATATGGTCCACTTATTAGCAGGGCGTTATGCGTTTGTAGAAATGATAGGTAATTATTATGAATGATTTAGTAAACTCATTACAAGATATCGGTTTTAAAGCCAAAGTCAGAAAAGGAAAAGTTTTGGTTACACTTGACGGGCTGTCCAATCCAGTTTCAATAGTGAAAGATATTGCCGCCGATGAATACAAGGTGAAAACGAATGACTCGATTCAAGCGATAATGGCTTTTATTTTACTATTTTTTGGCCTATTCGGTGTTTTAGCGGACAATGATTTAAAATTTACAAACGCTGCACTTATTTCAATAGCAATGTTCTCTTTCATCACCGTGTTACTTACAGAGTTCAAAGTAAATAATCTGCGCTCTGCGATAGCGGAAATCAATCGTGGAAGATGCGCATAGCAAAGCGTTTAAGAGGGATTCTTGCCGCGTGGCATTTTTGGTATGCGGTGATTTTTGTGGTGAAATTGGTCTGCGGAAAGTTGGTTTAGGCGGCACTCACCCCTTAACGCAGCGTTAACGGCATGACAGAAGAACAAGCCATTGAGTTAATGACTAACGAGGCGTTCCAGCAGCAAGCTGAAGCAGAAGGAAAGTGGCGCAGGGCAACATTAAGCCAAGTGCAACTAACCAGTTACTACTCTGGCTATCGTGAAATTTATGATTTACGTGAAGAACTAAAACAAACACAGGGTGAAGACTTCGATTTAAAGAGCTTCCATGAACAATTTTTAAGTTATGGCAGTGCACCAGTAAAATATATTAAGCAATTAATGGTTAACTAATTATGGCAATAAGCCATCAATGTAAGTTGCTTCATTAAGCAAATCTGCATTAGTAATACCTAAAAAAGGCCTGAATAATCAGGTCTTTTTCATTTTTGTGAGCTAGGTTCAACAACCGTGCAGAAGCTTTACACTCCACATATAGTATTTTGATCATGACAGTGCTAATCTAAATGGTAATAGTTACCATTTAGATTAAGTCGTCATGAAAAAGATCCTCCTCATTGACCAGCAGCTAAAAAAAAGCTTGCCCTTATGTCAGCAATTACAACTTTTAGGCTATGTTATTACCATTGTTGATAACGGCTTTAATGCCTTAGTTGCAATGGAAAGTAATCAGTTTGAAGTGATTTTACTGGACTCTTCAGTAACACAAATGGATGCTTTTTGGTTACTCATGGGTAAGCATTGTCAAACACCCGTGATTGTTATTACCAACAATGCCAGTGTCGATGAACGTATTGCTGCATTTGAACTGGGCGCTGATGATTATTTACCTGAGCCTATTAATGTGAAAGAACTTTTACTGCGTGTGAATGTGCTTAATCGACGCACAACAAAGCAAACTCACGATTCAATGACTCATATTGCCAATATTGATTTTGCTGTTATCGAATCACAGTTAACCAGTGGACAAATAGAGCAAACTACCGAAAAACAACATATTGAACAAAGCGCCAATGTGGAGTTTGATGATGATAATAACGCGGTAATATTTAATGGTCAGCAATTAAATCTTACTCAAACAGAGTATCGTTTGTTCAAATATTTGTTTCAGCGTAAAGGAGAAATCGTCACTAAATCAGAATTGCAAATGCGTGTGTTGCATAAAGAGTTAGGCGAGTTTGACCGTAACCTTGATATGCACATCAGTAATACCCGTAGAAAAATGGCCAAAGAAAGTCTACCAAGAGAACTCATCAATACGGTTAGAGGTAAGGGCTATTGCTTTAGTCCATTATTTAGCTAATCTCATTTAACGTATCCGTTAACACCTAGCTAATGTGATCTTACAGGGGCTTTTTATTGTATTGGTATTAATAACCCTCATCAGCAGAAAATTAAGTCACCATATTGAATAGATGTAGAGCAGATGCTGTGGATTTGATTTTATTGCGTAACGGCTTTTGATAAGATGCAGGGATAACGTCGATTATAACCTTACATAAAGGAAGTCCTATGCGTATTAGCGCGAATTTTGATGGCGGCAACATTGAGACCATTAGTTTAGACAAGCACGATGACATTCAACTCGCCATTAGACCTGATGAAGGTGGAGAGTTTTACCAATGGTTTAACTTCCGTATGGAAGGTCAAATTGGTCAAACTTACACATTGAATATCGTTAACGCAGGCAGTGCCTCTTACCCGAAAGGTTGGGAAAATTATCAAGCCGTTGCTAGTTACGATCGCCAGCATTGGTTCCGCTTACCGACAACATATCAAGATGGTAAATTATCAATCCAAGTTGATTTAGATTGCGATGCCATTCAAATTGCTTACTTTGCGCCTTACAGTTACGAACGTCACTTAGATCTGATTAGTTCAGTACAACTTCACCCATCAGTTAAACTAGAAAATTTAGGTTTAACCCTTGATGGTCGTGATATGAGCCTGCTAACTATTGGTGATAACGATCCTTCAAAGAAAAATATTTGGATTACCGCAAGGCAGCACCCTGGTGAAACCATGGCTGAATGGTTAATTGAAGGCCTGCTAAACCAATTATTAGACAGTGATTGTCCAACCTCGAAACTGCTATTGGATAAAGCTAATTTCTATATCGTGCCAAACATGAATCCTGACGGAAGCGTCAGAGGCCATTTACGTACGAATGCTGTTGGAACTAACTTAAATCGTGAGTGGGAGTCGCCTAGTTTAGAGCGAAGCCCTGAGGTTTATTATGTTACCAATAAGATGAAAGAGACTGGTGTAGATTTATTCTATGATGTTCATGGTGATGAAGGCTTACCTTACGTGTTTGTTGCTGGCTGTGAAGGCGCACCAAATTACACTCCACATATGGCCAAGTTACAAGAACAGTTCCTTGCAGCGTTAAGTATGGCAAGTGCTGATTTCCAAACTAAATATGGTTATGACAAAGATGAGCCAGGAAAAGCGAACTTAACCGTTGGTTCTAACTGGGTCGGCAACACATTCAAATGTCTAGCGAATACCTTAGAAATGCCATTTAAAGACAATGACAACTTAGCCGATCCTGTGGTTGGTTGGTCACCGGCGCGCTGTGAATATTTAGGTGAAGCATCACTAGTTGCGATGTTGGCTGTGGTTGATAATTTAACAGAATAGGCAGTTTTATGGCGTTAATCGAATGTCCTGTGTGTCAAAAGCGAATTTCGAGCAAAGCAAAACAGTGCCAATACTGTAAGGCTTCTGCTGATGGCGATAGTGATTCAAAAAGAACAATTTCACACATTCAGAAGTCTAATAAATTAATGAATCAAATGATGTTGTTTCTAACGCTATTTATTGCAGGTGCAGTATATGGTTTTTGGGGCGGCGAAGTTGCCACTGGAACGGATGCATATATTGCAGGTAGTTGTTTTGCTTTTGGCTTTGTTGGCTACATTATTACTCGAGTCAGAAGTCTAATACATAAGCGGAAAAGTGTATGAATGATATTAATAAAGTCATAGATGAAATGCCTGATGAGGTTTATCAACGTTTACGCGCAGCGGCAGAAACGGGTAAATGGGAAGATGGCACAGTGCTATCTAGCGAGCAAAAAGAGTCAACGTTACAGGTAGTGATGTTGTATCAAGCGCGTAAGTTAACTCAAACTGATCATTTTACAATTGCTGCTGGTGGCGAGATAAACGAGCTGTCTAAATCACAGTTAAAAAAACAATTTCGCGGTGAAGCTATCGCAGAATTTAAAGAGCCAGAACTATAAACTGATTTTTAGTTATCTCTAGTGAATTTATTTCAGCAAAAAAAAGCCGCATCAAAGATGCGGCTTTTTATTGTCTAAAGTACATTACATATTTATTTTCAGAAATTTATTCAGTTAGCTCACCCAGTAAGTTTTGCTGCATTGCGATTTTTACTTCATTTGAAGTTAAATTTTTTGATAGTAAATAATGTAATTTAGCCAATGCTGCTTCAATGGTCATATCTGAGCCGCTAATCACTCCAGCTTTGGCTAATGCATTACCCGTCGCATAACCCCCCATGTTCACCTTTCCTTGAAAACACTGGGTTAGATTAACAATTACAATGCCACGTTCATCAGCTTGTTTAAGGGTATCTAATAAGGCTTTATCTTGAGGCGCATTCCCAACACCAAAGGTCAGTAAGATAAGTGCTTTTACTGGCTGCATTAAGATGTTGTTAAAAATCTCAGTTGAAATACCTGGGTATAAGGTGATCACGCCTACAGGTTGCGGGCTGATGTTAATCACCTCTAAGGGCTTAGTGGTGGGCTCGGTGATCTTACCTGCACGTAAATTAATTTTGATCCCAGCTTCTAACAATATAGGAAAGTTAGGTGACGCGAAAGCATCAAAACCATCAGCATGGGCTTTGGTTGAGCGGTTGCCCCTGAACAACTTATTATTAAAGAATAAACACACTTCAGCGACGGGATAATTCGCCGCAATATACAGTGAATTAAGCAGGTTAGTTTGCCCATCTGAGCGCAGCTGAGCTAATGGGATTTGCGAACCGGTTACGATAACAGGCTTGGATAGCCCTTGTAACATGAATGACAAGGCAGAAGCCGTGTATGCCATGGTGTCAGTGCCATGCAAGATCACAAAGCCGTCGTAGTTATGGTAATTGGCTTTGATGTCATTGGCGATGCGCTGCCAATCAGGTGGTGCCATGTTTGAAGAATCAATCAATGGTGAATATTCATTAATGACAAAGGTTGGCATTTCTTCATGGTAAAATTCTGGCATGGACTTTACACAATCAGTTAAAAATCCTGCCACAGGTGCAAAGCCATCATCGGTTTTGCGCATACCAATCGTACCGCCAGTATAGGCAACGTATATGGAGCGTTTTGTCATTGTAATGAATTCTCAACCACTTAAATTATATAATCTGCAAATTATACGGCTTGAGCTGAATAAAACCCAATAAAAAAGCCCGAATAACGGGCTTTTTTGAAGATAATTCAATTTGATCTTATTCTGACTTCATGCCTAACAAGATTAAACAATCACAATAGCTTAGTAATCGCAGAGTTCGCAATACATGTATAGGCCATTGGGATCATCAAACTGAGTCATTTGTTCAACAACAGTGCGCCATTGACCCATAAATTGTTCAACCATAGGTGACTGTGTGGTTGCTACAGGTAAATATGTTGCAGCA
Organism: Shewanella sp. 10N.286.51.B2; assembly: GCF_041469265.1. NCBI lineage: Bacteria > Pseudomonadati > Pseudomonadota > Gammaproteobacteria > Alteromonadales > Shewanellaceae > Shewanella > Shewanella sp. 10N.286.51.B2. The sequence continues at coordinate 84,100 of NZ_JBFRKH010000046.1, read as the reverse complement.
GATGCGAGCATTTTTTGCATGAAGATTTGCTCGGTTGTGAGCTCTTGCTCGATGACTTTAGTATCAAACTTTACCATTTCAGCCATTTCAGCCGCTTTAGCAATGGCGCTATCCATATCGCCAAGTTCGTCAACCAACCCCAGTTCAACGGCGCGGGTGCCAGACCAAACACGGCCTTGGGCAATGCGGTCAACTTGTTCTAACGACATGTTTCGTTCAGTGGCAACTAACGAGATAAATTCATGATAGCCGTGTTCAATATGGCGTTGTATGACAGCAGAAATATTTGGGTCTAACTCACGGGTCGCCGAAATACCAGCCCATTGCGAGGTCGACACACCATCTGAGTTAATGCCCCAATTGGACAAGACTTTTTCAAAGGTGGCAAACATGCCAAAGATCCCGATAGAACCAGTGAGGGTAGTTGGAGTGGCATAAATGTAATCAGCACTTGCTGAAATCCAATAACCGCCAGATGCCGCTAGGCTACCCATACTGACCACTACGGGTTTACCAGCCTGTTTAAGGGCAATGACTTCTTGTCTAATTTTTTCAGAAGCAAATGCACTCCCACCTGGGGTGTCGACACGTAGCACGACTGCTTTAACTTTGTTATCAAAGCGGGCTTTCTTTAATAGTGCTGAAGTGCTCTCGCCACCAATTTGTCCCGCTTGTTGTTTGCCATTGAGGATATTACCTTTGGCGACCACAATGCCGACAGATTCTTGTTCTATCAGTGAAGGAATTGGCTGTACTAAATTAAAATATTTAGAAAAAGAGATTTGCTTGTATGAGTCGCCATTGGCTTCTTGACCTACGGTTTTAAGCATGGCGAGTCTAAATGACTCATCTGAGACTAATTCATCAACCCAATTCATTTTTATCGCTAATTGAGCTGAGTCACCGTTAACACTATCAAGTTCCGCTAGGTAGGTTTGTGGGCTTAATACGATATTCTCGGTCGCAATTTGACGGTTAGTGGCAATGGTTGTTTCAAAGTTTTGCCATAAGTCAGTAAGCAGGGCGTTGCTGGCTTCTTTTGCCGGCGCTGACATATCATCACGGATAAAGGGTTCGACCGCTGATTTGAAAGTGCCGACTCTAAATACATGGGTGCTGATGTTCATTTTCTCAAGTGCGGTTTTAAAGAACATACGATAGCTGCTAAGGCCTTCAAGTGACACGCCACCTTTATGGTTGAGATAAATGGTATTCGCATAACTTGCCAGGAAGTATTGATTTTGCTCGTATGAATTGCCAACAGCAACCACGGTTTTACCCGCTTCTTTAAACTTGTTTAAGGCATCACCAATGGCGGTCATTTTACTGATCCCACCACTACGTAAATTGCCCATTTTCAATACGATGCTATTAATACGTTTGTCATGAGTGGCATTTTCAATGACGTAAAGAATGTCGGCTAAAAGTATTTCTGCTTCCGGATCATCAGTGTTACTTTGTTTAAATATCGCTTCAATCGGGTCAACATGACGTTTTTGATCCACAATGCTGCCAGATAGGTTTAAGACTAAGGCAGATTGATCTTCAATGGTGATTTCTTCTTCAGATGTCATAGCCATAATGATCATGGCAATGATGCCGAAGAAAATGATATTGAGGATTAATTTACGAATACCGTTGATGGTTTTCCAAGTAAATCCAAAGAATCTCTTAATTAATGAGGGTTTAGCGGACATTAGCCACTCCTGTAACATTCTAATAGTGTAATGCTAACTGATCTTGAGTGATTTTGGGAAATTGAATTGTAACGGTTTTTAACAATAGCTACGCTAAATGATTGAGCTTATGATTATGTCGTTGTATGCTAGTTTAAATCACTTGTTTAAAAAGGATGTTTGAATGTCGTTTCCACATTTATTAGAACCCTTAGATCTAGGCTTCACCAAGTTAAAAAACCGTGTATTGATGGGTTCAATGCATACGGGTCTAGAAGAAGAAAAGGGCGGATTTGAGAAACTAGCTGCATTTTATAAAGAACGTGCAGCAGGTGGCTGTGGCTTAATTGTCACCGGTGGCATAGCGCCAAATTTCAGAGGTCGGCTAGCGCCTCATGCATGCCAATTAAGTTTTCCTTGGCAAGTAAGCAAACATAAAATTGTTACCGATGCAGTCCATGAAGCGGATGGCAAAATCTGTATGCAAATTCTACATGCAGGCCGTTATAGCTACCATCCATTTTCATTAGCGCCAAGCAAAATAAAATCACCTATTACCCCTTTTACGCCGTCAGCAATGTCATCAAGACAAGTGCGTAATACCATTAAAGATTATGCATCTAGCGCTGCGCTTGCAAAAAAAGCGGGCTATGACGGTGTTGAAGTAATGGGCTCAGAAGGCTATTTAATTAATCAGTTTATCAGTTCGCGTACCAATAAACGTACCGACGAGTGGGGCGGTGACTTTACTCAGCGTGCTAAATTCCCCGTTGAAATTGTTAATGCTATTCGTGCCAAAGTCGGTAGCGATTTTATCATAATATTCAGGCTTTCTATGCTTGATTTAGTCGACAATGGCTCAAGCTGGGATGAAGTAGTGCAACTGGCTAAATGGCTAGAAAGTGCTGGTGTGAGCATCATCAATACCGGCATCGGTTGGCATGAAGCACGTGTACCTACCATTGCCACCAGTGTGCCGCGCGGCGCTTTTGCATGGGTGACTGAAAAACTCAAATCAGAAGTTAATGTGCCATTAATTGCGACTAACCGTATTAATACCCCTGAAATTGGTGAATCAATTATCGCATCGGGTCAGGCTGACATGGTATCAATGGCGCGGCCTTTCTTAGCCGATGCTGAATTTGTTAATAAAGCGGCAGCTGATCAAAGTGAATTAATCAATACCTGTATTGGTTGTAACCAAGCGTGTTTAGATCATACCTTCTCAATGAAACGTGCTACCTGTTTAGTTAATCCACGTGCATGTTATGAAACTGAGATTAATTTTACCCCAACCACAGGTAAAAAACGTCTTGCGGTTATGGGCGCAGGCCCTGCTGGAATGGCGTTTTCTGTATATGCCGCTTCACGTGGCCATGAAGTAGTATTGTTTGAAGCTAAAGACGAAGTGGGCGGCCAATTTAACTTAGCGCGTAAAATTCCAGGTAAAGAAGAGTTTCACGAAACCATTCGTTATTTCAAAAATCAAATGAAGCTGCATAATGTCGAATTACGATTAAACACCCGTTTAGATGCAGCAGTATTAGCCACTGAAAAGTTTGATGAAGTGATTATTGCCTCTGGGGTTGTCCCACGGGCGTTATCCTTACCGGGATTTGATGATCCTAAAGTGGTTGATTATCAGCAAGTGCTAAAAGGTGAAGTAGAGATTGGTGATAAAGTTGCGTTAATCGGTGCTGGCGGTATTGGTTTTGATATGGCGCATTTCCTGTGCGAGAAGGAATCATCAACATTACAGCCTGAAAAGTGGTTAAAGCAATGGGGTATTGATAAAAGCTATCAACATGCTGGCGGTTTAACTGACGAATCAGAGCATAACCCAAGTCGCGATGTGTATTTACTGCAACGTAAAACCACTAAAATGGGTAAAGGTTTAGGTAAAACAACCGGCTGGATCCATCGTAGTGTTTTAAAGCAGCATCAAGTGAATATGAAAACCGGTGTTAGCTATGAAAAGTTTGACCAACAAGGGTTACATATTAAAGTCGGTGAGCAGTCAGAAATTCTTGCGGTTGATAATGTAGTCTTATGTGCAGGGCAAGAGTCTAACCGCACATTAGTCGATGAGATGAAAGCGTCAGGGTTACCAGTTCACCTTATTGGTGGTGTTGATGTTGCCGCTGAATTAGATGCTAAACGCGCTATTAGACAAGGCGCTGAGCTGGCCATGGCGATTTAAGCTTAAGGTGAGTATTAATTAAAAAACCTAGCAATTTGCTAGGTTTTTTTGTTTACTGATAATATTCACTATTTGTATTAAATATAATTACTAAGTTTACTTATTGAGGTTTGTTTCAATGCAGAGCTCAGTGTTTAAGGATTATCCTATGTCAAAAAACGTTGTTATTACGGGTGCAAACCGCGGTATTGGTTTAGCACTAGCAAAACTATTCAAGCAGCAAGGTTATAAAGTGTTTGGATTATGCCGTCATACTTCTGATGAGCTCGACGATTTGGGTATTAACGTGATAACTCAAATTGATGTGGCTACCGATGAGGGGATTCATAATATGAAAACCTCACTTGCTGGTGTGTTAATTGACGTACTGGTGTGCAATGCGGGTATTTTACGTGATGAGCAGTTAGCTCATCTGAACATAGATACGATTCGCCAGCAGTTTGAAGTAAACGCACTGGCTCCGTTGCGTATTGTTGCTGCGCTACAATCACAACTAAATGTTGGTGGTAAAGTTGCGATGATAACCTCAAGAATGGGCTCTATCGAAGATAATACCTCAGGTGGTCGTTATGGTTACCGTATGTCAAAGGCTGCTTTAAATGCTGCATCAATGTCGTTAAGTCATGACTTAGCATCAAAAGAGGTTGCGGTCGGTATATATCACCCAGGTTATGTACAAACAGATATGGTAAATCATGGCGGTGATATATCAGCAACTGAATCAGCTGCGCGTATTGTAGGTTTAATAACGCAACTTGATATGAGTCAAACTGGCGTATTTAAACATTCAAACGGTCAAGTGTTGCCTTGGTAAGATTAAAGGCAAAACGTCAAAACTGATTATTAAAAAGCCCATTGCTGATCACAAGCGATATAAAATATAGCATTGTGAATGCATTATGTGGAAGCTATTAGAAATTCAGCAATGTTGATTAAAATGGCCACACCCATAGCAGCATAGGTATGCTCACTGACACCACAATAAGTTCAAGTAATAAACCCAGTCGCCAATAATCCCCAAAGCGAAACCCACCAGGACCGAGGATCAGGGTATTGTTTTGATGACCTATTGGCGTTAAAAACGCGCATGATGCCCCAATCGCTATGGCCATTAAGAATGTATCAGGGTTAACCCCAAGTTGGGCTGCAGTACTGATCCCGATCGGGCACATGACTGCTGCAGTGGCGACATTATTCATCAAATCAGATAAAAACATGGTCACAATTAACACCAAAAATAATGCGCCAATGGCATGGCTCTGGGCAATATTATCCAGTAAAAATTGGGCAATTAAATCTGCGGTGCCAGTTGTGTACATAGCATTAGCAACAGGCAGTAAAGCCGCAAGTAAAACAATCACAGGCCAGTCGATTGAAGTATAAATAGAGCGGATTGGTACTAAGCCAAATAAAGTAAAGGCAAGGGCGCCTGCTACAAATGCTACCGCTGCTGGCAGTATTCCGAACGCTACAGTAATGAGGGTAATTATCATGATCAGTGACGCAGTTAGTGCATGTCCTTTTTTGGGGACGCGAATATCACGCGCCGCCAAAGGTAAGCAGCCGTACTGAGATGCAAAACCTGATACAGATTCAGGATCACCTTGAAGTAATAATACGTCACCGGCTTTTATCGGGGTAGATCGTAAACGTTTTACTGAGCGGTGGCCTTGGCGAGAAATGGCGAGTAAATTGATACCATAGCGGTTACGTAATTCAATATCGGATACCGAGCGATTAACTATTGTGGTGCCTGGCATTACGACTAGCTCCTGCATGATAATTTCTGCAGGCTTACTTGTGTCATTATCATCTTTAGCAGATTCTGGTGTTGATTCGTCGCCTTTTTTTTGCAGTTTAGTTTCAACCACTGCTACAGTTTGCGCTTCTTCTGTAATAGCGCTTTCTGGTTCAAGTTCTAGCCCTAGGCTAGAAAGTGCTTTAGGGATAGATTCCGGTTCGACTTCTATGATCAGGATATCACCAGTTTGTAGCACTCTATTTGGATTTGGGGCCGTGAGGTGTACCTCGCGACGGATCATGCTGATAATTTGAGCATCGGCCTCATCAAGCAATTTATCTACTTCTCGCAGATTCATTTTTTCAGCAATACTGCCAGCCACAATATTAACTTCACAGAAGTAATTACCGGTATCAAAACTGCCAGATGAAGATTGTTTGCGACTGGGTACGATATGCCAGCCAAATAAACCGACAAACACGATTCCAGCCAGAGCAATACAAACACCTACTGGCGAAAAGTCAAACATGGTAAAACTACCTAATCCGCTGGATTCACGAAATCCAGAAACGACGATATTTGTTGGCGTACCAATTAAAGTTGTCATCCCGCCTAAAATTGAACCAAATGCCAGTGGCATTAATACTTTCCCTGCAGGTAAGTCATATTTAGCAGCCATTTGAATCGCAATAGGCATTAGTAATGCAAGGGCGCCTACATTATTCATAAACCCTGATAGCAAGGCCGCCAAACTGATCAGCGCCAGTATACTCAAGGTTGGTCCCGCTTGAGCTGGTAATAAGTACTTTGCCAATATATCGACAGCACCGGAGCGTTGCAGGCCATAGCCTAATACCAGCACACCGGCCACAGTGATGACTGCTGGGTGACTGAAACTTGTAAAAGCTTCACTGCTTGGGACTAGACCTGTGAATACACAAACAAGCAAGGCAGACATAGCGACTAAGTCATGACGCCAGCGCCCCCATAAAAAAAGCGCCATAGTAACGAATAAGATTATGACAATGATAATTTGATTTGGTGACATGGTATTTGGTCTTTAGAGGATGGTTGTTGAAATGATTATTTAGACCTATCGGCTATTGAAGTCACACTACCTCGTCAATAGATTTAAATTGCGGTAAACGTGGGTCTCGCTGTTTTCTGCGGTCATAACGAACGATAGCCGATTTGTTTTTGCGGCGCTCAACATAAGATCGTTGCTCAACTATGTAATGACCATCAACTAAAACAGTATCGGCAACCTTGGGGATGCTTTTTCTCACAGTCATGTACAACCTACAGATTTATATTCAGATTATCTAAAGCATAGGTGACACATTGTAGTTCTGCTAAGTAAGTCGCTAATTATTTAATGTTTAAAGGAGGGGTACCAATGTATAGATTGCTAATCTTGCTGAGGTTTGCCAATATTTTTTGACCACTAGAGCTTTGAAAATTCACATCTAATTAGGTGACCGCATTAAGCATAACACTCCAGTCTAAATACATTAGTTTAAGGCAATAAAGAGTAGATTTTTCAATGGTTAAATCTTGGGTGATAAAGTTGTTAATAAAAAGTTGTTGAATATCGTATCGTTAAGACGTTATGGTAATGGTCAGTATAACCATAACTGTTGATGGGTTGATATTTTGATAGTCAATTTGTTCACTAAAAAAACAGCTAGCATAACTTTATTCTTTCTAGCTGTACCTGCTGTTTAAGTTCGCTAACAGTCGAAAAATCAATGCTTTTGATAGAAAAAAATAACTTAATGTTTGTCTAAACATAATAAATAACCATGAGGCTCTACATGAAATACATAACTCAATCTCTCTTGTTCATCATGGCGCTATTTTTATCATTTAATGGCGCTGCCACGGAACAAAAGTTCGACATAGACAAAGACTTACTACTTTTAAACTTTGATCTTAAAACGGATGTTGATGATGTTCATACCATTGCAGCATTCGATTTATTACTGCAATCAAAGGAATATGAAAACTTGAATTACTACGCTATTAGCGGCACTTACGGCATACAAGCAGGCGCCTATGTACCGGCAAATAACCTATTCGATATGGTGTTCAAGCAAAACTGGACAGATGCACATAACGACAGACAAAACTCTATCTATAGAAGCATCAAAAAGATAAACAAAACATTATCTTTAGGTGGCAATGTTTGGATGGTAGAGGCAGGGCAAAGTGATTTTACTCAAGAAATATTAGTAGCACTTAGTGAATTCAATATCTCATTTTCCAAAGATCAAATAATCGTAGTGCAACACGCCGATTGGAATGAACAAGAAACTAGCGTGGATGCATTAAATTACGTTAAGCAAAACACCACTTACATAAGAATTGCTGACGGTAACAAAGAAGGAAACGGTACCCCAGGATTTAACAATCAATCCTACTCAAGTAAAAATCTTGAAGATACCAAGCTTTTGTCAGCAAAAGTTTGGAAACAGGCCAATGAAATATGTACAAAATATAATGGTATTAATGGGCGCTACGATAACAAGGCGATTTCAGCTGGCGGTACTGACTTTTCTGATTTAGTTGAAGTCACTTATATATTAGATATTCAAGACACACCAACGGTAGCGGCGTTTTTTACTAAGTATAACAAAACGCTTTTAGAGAAATAGCCATGAAAATTACCCATTCCCCCCTTTCTTTGGTGGCCTTGTTTGTTTCACTATTTGTTTCACTATTTGTTGTACTTAACGCAACAGCCACAACCACTTGGCAGCAAATAGCAACGTCGAACTCTTTCTCTGCACGCCACGAAGCGGGCTTTATCAAATTTGAAGATAAGGGTTATTTAATTGGTGGCAGAGGAATAAAAGCCGTTGATGAGTTTGACCCTAATTTGTTAATGTGGCGCCCTTTACAAGAATCCCCCATAGAGCTACATCACTTTCAACCAAGTGTATGGAAAAACAAAATTGTTATTGCAGGGGCGTTAACTGGAGCTTATCCCGCTGAGACGCCAGTTGAAAATATTTATTATTTTTACCCCAATGAAAACAAATGGGAAAAAGGTCCTGCTATTCCACCAGCAAGGTTAAGAGGTAGTGCCGTTGCTGTTGTTAAAAACGATTCCCTTTACCTTATTGGCGGTATTACTAACGGTCACCTAGATGGCAATGTTAACTGGGTTGATCGCTATGACTTTATGACCAATACCTGGACTATTCTAAATGATGCCCCACACGCGCGAGACCATGCTCAAGCTGCGCTAATAAATAATCATATTTATGTTGCAGGGGGACGAAGAACTCTAGGCAAGCACAATCAAGTCTTTGAGTTAGTTGAAGGCAAACTTGATGTATTTAATATCGAGACTAATCAATGGCAAGTAGTGCGAAACGAATTACCAATCCCACGAGCTGGCATTGCAATATTCGCTCATCAAAATAAATTGATAGTAGTCGGGGGAGAAAGTGCCGATCCCAATAAAGCTCATGAAGAAGTTCACTTATTTGATAGCCAATCAAAACAATGGCTTAAAAAGCCTTCTTTAATTCAAGGAAGACACGGGAGTGGTGTTATCGAAGCAAATGGCTACCTATGGATTGCCTCAGGTTCTGGTATGCAGGGTGGATCACCCGAATTAAATTCAGTTGAACTCATTAAGCTCGATGCTATTTTTAATAATGATAAATAGCTTAATAATGACAATGCAATATACCTAAAATTGATAAGTTAATCTGAATCACAGATAAGAATATATGTGTCTCTGGTTATATTAATACCTGAAAATTTAACAAGTTGGTGAAGGGGCTATTGGATCAGATAAATAGGTAGCCGGCTGAGTACTTTTTTATGAAAGTGCTTAAGTTAAAGTTGGCAATTTATTTACGATAAGGAACAAGCTATGAAAAATAATCTGTCAAAAATGGCAAAAGTATCGGGATTTTACTTAATTATTTCGATATCTATAACTTTTCTGACGTCGTGTGCCTTTGTAAAAAATACAGATTCGAATGAAACTAACGCTTTAAATAATGAATCAAATAGTCATATTCAATCTAGTATTGTTAACTTTGAAAACACCCATAAGACAGCTTACGATGGTAGTGATTTCTACACCTATTTTTACGGCGAAACAATAGGCACCAAGGATACAATTGTGGGTTTGGCAATTATAGAACCTAACAACGAAATTCATCCGCCTCACCAACATGCTGAAGAGGAGTATTTATACATTGTAGAAGGCTCGGGTATTTGGACGTTAAACGGCGTAGAAACACCTGCAAAAACTGGCGATGTATTGTATGTTTCCCCCTGGGACTTACACGGCATATTTAATACTGGCGATGTATCAATGAAGTTTTTTATTACTCGAGCAAGTAGTAAAGGCGTTAATGTCGAAAAACCTTAACCGGTGAAATAATAGTCAGCTTTAATGCAAAAAAAACCAGCAAATCTATTTTTAATAGTATTTTGCTGGTTTTATATTCTACTTAATGGAATTTTAATTAGAACTACAATTATTACTTAGCGTAGTTTTTCTGGTTAATATCCATTTCCGATTTCAAACCCATTGTTAAGCTTACACACATTGTCAGTAAGATAATGGTGAAAGGGAGTCCTGTGGATATAGCGCCCGCTTGAAGGGCTTGTATCGCTTCTGTACCACCAACATACAATAATACCGCTGCAATAGCGCCTTCTGTGGTTGCCCAAAAGATACGTTGTGGCACTGGTGCATCAATCTTACCACCGGATGTAATACTGTCTATGACCAGTGAAGCCGAGTCAGATGAAGTAATAAAGAACACCATGATCAATATGATTGAAAGAATCGAAATTATCGAAGTCATTGGCATTACGTCAAAAGCCTGAAATAACGCTAGCGTGATATCTGTTAGCCCATTGGCACCTAATTCACCGACTTGATTGATGATTTGATCAATAGCATTGCCGCCAAATGTTGCCATCCAAAAAATAGTAATCGCTGTTGGTATCAATAGTACGCCAAGTAGGAATTCTTTTACTGTTCTACCGCGAGAAATACGTGCAATAAACATCCCCACACATGGTGACCAAGATATCCACCACGCCCAGTAAAATACTGTCCAGCCATGCATCCAAGCTTCGTCTTCTCGACCATGTGGATTGCTTAATGGAATAATATTTTCAATATAGCCCATGATAGTAATCGGTAAATAGGTCAGAGTGACGGAAAAAGTCATTATTATGATAAATAACAATAAAGCAAAAGCTGCCAGTAAATTAATATTGCTGAGAACTTTAACGCCGCCGTGCATACCGCGAATCACTGAAAATATGGCTAATGAAGTAACAAATGCAACAATAATAAGTTGAGTTGAAATGCCATTACTGATCCCAAATACATGACTTATACCACTGGCAGCTTGTTGAGCGCCCAAGCCTAGTGATGTTGCTAAACCAAACAGAGTGGCAAGCACTGCCAATATATCAATGATATGACCAAACCAACCCCAAGTTCTATCACCTAAAATAGGGTAGAACGCAGAGCGCATAGACAGGGGTAAGCCTTTATTGAATGTGAAGAAGGCCATTGATAATGCTACTACCGCATATATTGCCCATGGGTGTAGACCCCAATGGAACATGGTAGCACCTAGAGAAGCTTTAATGGCTTCATCAGTAAATGGCTCGACACCACCGGGCGTTTCAAACCAACCAGTATAATGAGCTGCAGGTTCTGCTAAGCCCCAAAACATCAGCCCAATGCCCATTCCTGCTGCAAATAGCATCGCCATCCATGAAAATATGGAATATTCGGGTACTGCGTCATTGCCACCAAGGCGGATTTTTCTAAAGGGAGAAATAATTAAGGCGATACAAAATAGTAAGAAAAAGTTTGCAGACCACATGAAAAGCACATCAAAATTATTGATTATTTTCCATTTAACGCCATCGAGTGCTGCTTTTGCAGTGCTTGCATCGACTGAAAGTAATGCAATTAGAAAAACAGCGATTAAGCCTGCACTGATACCAAAAACAGGATTGTGGATATCAAAACCCCATTTCTGGATATTATCTTGTCCCACTTCGTAGTCAGTATTATTAATACTGTATTTGTCTTTTGATTGACTCATGTGCCCTCAACAACTCATTTTATAGTAACTATTTTTATTAAAGGTTAACAGATTTAGACCCTGAGTGATGAGTGTTTTTATAATAAAAAATACCGCAAGTTACTGATGTTAATGGGTTGTTTGTTATGTTGCCACCTTGGGTTTGCCTGTTTTTTTTAGTAGTGCTGTAATTGTCAATATATCTAAACTGCGGAATAAAGTTCTGAATATTGTGTTTGATGCTTTTTTTATAAGCATTGTGGCTCTTTTTTTAAGTTTGCTTAAAGGTTGGTTTAATAAACTGAAAAATACAAAAATTCAAAAATAGATATAACCTCTATCCACTAGCGATAAATGTTGATGGCATTTATGCTTTGCTAATGGATTAAGGTATCAATGAAGGTAGGGCTAAAATGACAACTACAAGTGAGTCTTCAGAAAAAGCACCCGGCTTTTTAGGAAGAGCATTAGATGGTATTGAGCGAGTGGGTAATAAATTACCAGATCCTGCAATGCTATTCTTAATTTTGATGTTTGCAGTATGGGGAATCTCAGCTTTATTGTCGGGTGTGAATTTTGAGGCGATTGATCCTAGAACAGATAGTCCAATTGTGGTTAATAATTTATTGAGTGCGGAAGCGTTAACTCACTTTCTAACCTCAATGGTAACCACGTTTACAGCATTTGCACCGCTAGGTGTTGTTCTTGTGGCCATGTTAGGTGTAGGTGTTGCTGAGCAATCAGGCTTTATTAATACAGCACTTAAACAAATGCTAAAAATAACCCCGGCAAAGTTTTTAACACCAGCGGTTGTGTTAGTGGGGATTATTTCTCATACCGCAACTGATGCGGGTTATGTGGTCGTTATCCCACTTGCTGGGGTGATATTTTTTACTGTTGGTCGCCATCCATTAGCTGGTATTGCCGCGGCGTTTGCAGGGGTATCAGGCGGTTTTTGCGCCAACTTTATTCCCTCAGGAATTGACCCACTATTACAAAGCTTTACTCAGTCGGCAGCGCAAATTGTCGATCCTGATATTCAAGTCAACCCACTCAATAATTGGTTCTTTGCAGCTTCATCATGTATCCCAATTACCTTAACAATTTGGTATTTAACCGATAAAATTCTTGAGCCAAGACTTAATCGTAGCCATAAAGTAAAGCGTGAAGAAGTTGATTTACCAGCAATGGAAGAGGTTACTTCTAAAGAAATAAATGCATTTAGAGTGGCATCGGCGGTGATGTTGGCCGCGATAGTTGGCTTTTTCTCATTAACTATTCCTGAAACATCAACCTTACGCGATGCTAGTGGTTCGTTAACCAGTTTTAGTGCGCCATTGATGCAATCAATTGTGCCGTTAATCTTTATCTTCTTTGTATTGCCAGGTTTGGTTTATGGCTTTATGACTGGCACCTTTAAAAGTTCAGCCGATGTGGTGCAGGCGATGTCAAAATCAATGAGTGGCATGGCGCACTATATTGTAATGGCGTTTTTCTGTGCCCAGTTTGTCGCTGCATTTTCAGCGTCAAACCTTGGTGCGTTAATTGCGGTAGAAGGCGCAGGCGGCTTAAAAGCCATGAACTTGCCTGCTGAAGTTACCGTTATTGGCATGGTAATTTTAGTTGGTTTCGTTAACCTATTTGTTGGTTCATCGTCGGCTAAATGGGCACTGATTGGGCCGGTACTGGTTCCTATGTTGATGCAGCTCAATATTAGCCCAGATTTATCCCAAGCCGCTTACCGAGTGGGCGATTCAAGCTCTAATATCATTACCCCATTGATGCCATACTTCCCGTTGGTGGTAGTTTACTGTCAACGTTATGTGAAAGGCATAGGCATTGGTACGTTAATTTCTATGATGCTGCCATTTAGCTTGGCATTGTTGTCTATTTGGAGCGCTTGGTTATTGATCTATTGGTCAATTGGTTTCCCATTAGGCCTTGGTGCAAGTTACACCTACGGTTAAGCCCTTAATGATTTAGGCCTACAGTCTACAATCGAATAAACTAAAAAGGACTGCATTTGCAGTCCTTTTGTATATTTGCACAGCGCTTACGCGTGCACACTCGTTGTTTGGGGACTTTGGTGTACTACCGCTACAGGCTGGTGTTGTTCGTCGATCTTTTTAATGCGTTTTAGTTCATTAAATACCATCGGCATCAGTAAAAGACATAAGCTTATATTGGAAAGTGGCACAGCCAGCCAAATACCATTGACCCCAATCATCAACGGCAAAAGCATCAAAAATGGAAGTTGGATCAGCATATTACTTATCGAAATGGTTAAGGATTTACGGCCTTGATTAACGGCCATAAAATACACTGTGGCCACAAAGATAATACCGTCCAAGATTAACGCAAACAGATGTAATCGAATTCCGATTAAAGCTTCAGCCATTAATGCGCCATCGCCATGACTGAACAGCTGCAGCACATTGCTAGGAAACAAGTTTAATACTACAACCAATAACAGTGCGAAAATACAAACGACTTTTGTCGCAAGAATCACCGTTGTTTTGATGTTGGCTATTTGTTTTTTGCCGTAATAATAACTTACCGGTGGCTGCATACCCCCAGCAATCCCTTCTGCTATGAGATAAAACATTGTGGCGATATAGCCGATAATCGCGAAGGCGGCGACATGCACAGCCGAGCCGTAAACCATGAATGAGTAGTTATGTAAGGCAATAATAAAGCTAAAATACATGAACATAAACAAACTGGATAAGCCCAATGCCATTATAGAACCCATAGTCTTAACGTTAATGACATTCAAAGAAAATTGTAATTTAGTATTCGATTTACTCGACATAAAATAACAGCCGCCTAATATCACGACTAAGGTTTGAGAAATCATGGTAGCCAACGCAGCACCATGCAAGCCCATTGGGTAAAGGACAATCAGCAGGTAATCCAATATGATATTTACACAGGCACCTAGCACCATAAGTTGTGTCGCGATAGCCGGGTTTTCATCATTACGAATTAACAGTGGTATTGCAGTAGCCGCGGTTGTAAAAAATGCGCCATAAACAAAAACGTCTATATAGGCCATTGCCATAGATAAGTTCTCACCTTCAGCTTTTTGTAATAACAATAAGTCTTTAGCAAAAAATTGAATGAACAGCGCAGCCATTATGCTAAAGCCAATGAGCAGGGCGATGGCATTATTTAAAATGCGTTTTGATTTTATAGGGTTATTCTCGCCACGGCTGATCGATAATAAGCTGCCTGCACCCATGCCTATCATCATGCCAACACCAATAATACCGCTGATAATTGGCCAAGCGAGGTTGATCCCAGCAAGCCCCTCGAAACCAATGTAATGGCCAACGAAGATACCGTCGATGATTTGATATAAGCCACTGACTAGCATTGCGCTAATCGATGGAATGGCATATTTCCAATAATGTTGCTTCACATTATTAGGGTTAACTTTTTGAGATATGATTAACGACATTTTTTTAAGGCTTGTTGAGAATGAAGCATCATTATCGCACCATATAAGATAGACTAAAGTTGGTTACTATCCGCTAAACGGATAGATTGTTAATGATTCAATTAAGAGTATGAATATGAATTGGTCTATAGAGCAATTACAAGCATTTGTTACTGCCGTGAATTTAGGTTCATTTTCTGCTGCTGCCCGTTCTTTAGGAAAAGCGCAGTCAAGGATAAGCAGTGCTATAGCTAACTTGGAAATTGATTTAGGTTTTAAATTATTTGATAGATCTGGGCGTTTACCTGTGCTGACAGAGCAGGGCGAACAAATGTATATTGAAGCCAATGCCGTTATAGCACAATGTGAGCGTTTAAATGCTAGAGCTATGTCGGTAATGACTGATGATGAATTGTCGCTAACAATCGCTATTGACGAAGCTGTACCTATCTCTATTTTCGAAGATTTCTTTGATAAAACCGCTCACCAATTTCCATTATTAAAACTGACTATCTTAAATGGAACCCGAGACGATATTGCACAGTGGGTTGAAATAGGAAAGGCTGATTTAGGTATTTTGTTCTTGGGTGAACAACTGAGTGACAGTTTAGAGTTCTTTACCATTGATAGTTTTCATCAATCTCTAATTGTTGCACCGAAACATCCGTTAGCGTCAATACCAGTGCCAAATATTTCACAATTAAACATGTATAAACAATTTGTTATTTGTGACTTAGAAACCACAGGTAAACCTATTTCAGCTAATTGTTGGCACGTGGACAGCTATTATTATATTACTTCTCTCGTTGCCCGTGGTTTAGGTTGGGCCTTAGTACCGGAGCATATTGCCCATTCAGATTGGTATACAGGCGAGATAATTGAGTTAAGCTGTTATCACATATCGGATTCACTCACCATTGAAATGGGATTAGTGAAGCGACGGGATAAAGGTGCGGGACACATAATGAACTGGATGTTTGGTGAGGTGGAAAAAATGTTCATCGCAGCTAAAAAAGAAAGAATATAATTCAATTTTTATGTCTATCAAAGATGCTATTACTAAAAGTCAGGTCATGACTTAGCGTTAATTAGTGATATTACTCAGTCACTAATAGATGTCTGCGTTGTTGAACGTAAATATTACTGGGTTCATCTGTGGTGAGATCTAAATCAATATTGCTATCGGGTACGCAGCAACATGGCAGGCATTCATCAGCTTCTAACTCAACAAGTGGCTCAGTGATATAGCTCACCTTACCACTAATGATTTTGGTTTTACAGGCACCACAAAAACCACGTCGACATTCAGAGAAGACGTTGACTTTTTTTATTTCTAATACTTCTAAAAGCGTGTGTTGCTGTTGATTAAACAGCAACACAGGTTCCCCATTTAAGCTAACAATGGGGGCTTTTTTTAAATGTCTATTATAGGTCAAAATCTAAAAACTCATCGCTATCAACAGCTGAATCAATTTGTCCTACTAAGTAAGAAGAGACTTCTACTTCTTGTGGGGCAACTTGTACCGCATCACTTTCAAGCCAGTTTTTCATCCAAGGAAGTGGATTAGTTTGCTCAGCATAAGGCTGTTTTAAATTAACCGCTTTCATGCGCTGGTTAGTAATATATTCAACGTACTGACATAAAATCTGTTCATTTAAGCCAATCATTGAACCGTCTTTAAATAAGTACTGTGCCCACTGCTTTTCTTGTTCTGCAGCTTTATAAAAGATGTCATAGGCTTCTTGCTCACATTCAGCCGCAATTTCACCCATTTCAGGATCGTCTTTTCCACCTTGCATAATATTTAAAATATGCTGAGTACTATTAAGGTGTAATGCTTCATCACGGGCAATCAAACGAATAATTTTTGCATTGCCTTCCATTAAGTTACGTTCAGCAAAAGCAAATGAACATGCAAAGCTAACATAAAAACGAATTGCTTCTAATGCGTTGACTGACATCATGCATAAATACAATGATTTTTTAAGAATACGGCTATTAACGGTAATTTCTTTACCGTTGATGAGGTGCGTGCCTTGTCCGTGTAGATTCATCACTTGGGTTAATTCAATCAAGTCATCATAATATTGAGCGATATCACCGGCCCGTTTTAAGATTTCTTGGTTGACGACGATGTCATCAAAAACTACTGAAGGATCATTAACAATATTACGAATAATATGGGTATATGAACGAGAGTGAATAGTTTCAGAGAAAGACCAAGTTTCAATCCAAGTTTCAAGCTCAGGTAACGACACTAATGGCAATAATGCTACGTTTGGTGAGCGGCCTTGAATTGAATCAAGTAAGGTTTGGTATTTGAGGTTTGAGATAAAAATATGCTTTTCATGCTCAGGTAAACTTTGATAATCGATTTTATCTTTACTTACATCTACTTCTTCCGGACGCCAGAAAAAGGATAATTGTTTTTCAATTAACTTTTCGAACACTTCATATTTTTGTTGATCGTAACGTGCAACGTTAACGGGTTGTCCCATGAACATAGGTTCATACATTGGGTTGTTCGGAGTTTGACAGAAAGTAGAGTAAGCCATTTTTATATCCCAAAAAAGCGGGGAAAACTCCCCGCGTTGATATGCTAATTAGTGATTAAATCTTACAAGCGCCGCTTGCACAACCATCGTCTTCTTTTTCAACGACAGTGATGTCATCAAACTGATCCGATGCACCATCACGGGTGTTGTGATAGTAAAGGGTCTTAACCCCAAGCTTATAAGCGGTGAGCAAATCTTTCAGTAAGGTTTGCATAGGCACTTTTTGATTATCAAATCGTGTCGGGTCGTAATTGGTATTTGATGAGATTGCTTGGTCCACAAACTTCTGCATCAAACCGACTAACTGTAAGTAACCCTCATTATTTGGCATATTCCAAAGTAATTCATACTTATCTTTAAGTTCATCAAAGTCAGGTACAACTTGCTTTAATTGACCATCTTTACTGGCTTTAACACTGATCAGGCCACGTGGTGGTTCAATGCCATTGGTTGCATTAGAAATTTGCGATGATGTTTCAGACGGCATTAATGCCGAAAGAGTGGAGTTACGCAGGCCGTGCTGTTTAATATCGGCACGTAAACCTTCCCAATCCATGTGTAATGGCTCGTCACAAATTTTATCCAAGTCACGTTTATAGGTATCAATGGGTAAAATACCTTGAGCGTACGTTGTTTCATTGAACAAAGGACATGCGCCTTGCTCTTTTGCTAAATTGTTTGATGCTTTCAATAAGTAAAATTGAATTGCTTCAAAGGTTTTATGGGTCAAGTTATTACCTGAGCCATCAGAATATTTCATGCCATTCTTAGCAAGGTAATTAGCGAAGTTAATCACACCTATGCCTAGAGTACGACGATTCATAGAACCAAGTTGCGCTGAAATGATTGGGTAATCTTGATAATCAAGCAAGTTATCTAATGCACGTACTGCTAAGTCAGCTAATGGTTCTAGCTCTGATAAATCTTTGATAGCACCAAGGTTTAATGCTGATAATGTACAAAGGGCAATCTCACCATTTGGATCATCAATATTCTTCAACGGTTTAGTTGGCAAGGCGATTTCTAAACAAAGGTTTGATTGCTTAATTGGCGCAACTTGCGGATCAAATGGGCTGTGAGTATTGCAGTGATCAACATTTTGAATGTAGATTCGGCCTGTTGATGCACGCTCTTGCATCATCAATGAAAATAATTCAACTGCTTTAATCTCTTTACGACGAATGCTTAAGTCAGCTTCATACTGAAGGTATAGACGTTCAAATTCGTCTTGAACAGCGAAGAAAGCGTCGTATAAACCTGGCACATCAGATGGGCTGAATAGGCTGATGTTTTGACCTTTGATTAAACGTTGGTACATCAATTTGTTTAGCTGTACACCGTAATCAAGATGGCGAACACGGTTGTCTTCAACACCACGGTTATTTTTAAGTACCAGTAACGATTCAACTTCTAAATGCCATAACGGGTAGAATAGGGTAGCTGCACCACCACGTACGCCGCCTTGAGAGCACGATTTAACCGCTGTTTGAAAGTATTTGTAAAATGGTAAGCAACCGGTATGGAATGCTTCACCACCGCGAATAGGGCTACCTAATGCACGGATACGACCGGCATTGATCCCAATACCTGCGCGTTGACTAACGTATTTTACAATTGAAGATGCGGTCGCATTGATAGAGTCAAGGCTGTCGTCACATTCAATTAATACACATGAGCTAAATTGACGTGTCGGAGTACGTACACCTGCCATAATTGGGGTTGGTAAAGAAATCTTAAATGTTGAAGCCGCATCATAAAAACGTTTGATGTAATCTAAACGGGTGTCTTTTGGGTAACGCGCAAATAAACAAGCTGCCACTAAAATATACAGGAACTGAGCACTTTCATAAATTTCGTTAGTGACGCGGTTTTGAACTAGGTATTTGCCTTCAAGCTGTTTAACTGCAGCATAAGAAAAGTTCATATCGCGCCAGTGGTCAATATAACCATCTAAAATGGTTAATTCTTCTGACGTGTAATCTTCTAAAATATGCTTATCGTATTTGCCAAGTTCAACCAAGCGAGTGACTTGATCAACTAACTTCGGTGGCTCAAATTGGCCAAAAGCTTTTTTACGTAAATGAAAAACAGCAAGTCTTGCAGCGAGGAATTGATAATCAGGCGCTTCTGGTGAGATTAAGTCTGCTGCTGCTTTAATAATGGTTTCGTGGATTGCTTCAGTTGGAATACCGTCAAAGAATTGTAGATGAGAACGTAATTCAACTTCTGAGACTGAAACGTTTTTCAATCCTTTAGCTGCCCACTCGATAACGCGATGAATTTTGTCTAAATCGATTGTTTCGCGTTCGCCACTGCGTTTTGTGACTGTCATATTGCTGTTCATTAAAAAAGCCTTGATTGTAAAATAGTTTGCGTGATTTAAATTTTGGATCTTTTTTAATCGTCTCGTTTACGATCGCCATTAAATCACAATACGTTCCCTTGTAAGTTGATCATCCATAAGCACTAACAACGTAATATATCCAAGAAATACGAGTGTTATTTGAAGACCCAAAGCAGAAAAAGCCTTGTGTCTTGTTCTGATGTCACACACAAGATATGGTGTTTAATTAAAACTTACATACAAGATAGTGAGGTTTGGGGCGATTTGCAAGCAGCAATTTAGTGAATAAGTTGTGGATATCTTATGTATAGTGGCCAATGTTAGTGAAGGCTAACCTGCTAGGTCAAAATACACGATATTTTGTTGGTTAAGATTAATATTTAGCCGAAAAAAAACGTGAGCTCGATCGCTACAATATTCGGCGATCGATTGTTTTGTTAACAAAATTATTTGCTATTTATATTTAAGATTTGTTAAGGAAAGCCTGATGTAAGTCGGCAACCTTGCTGAACTGAAAATCACTCGGCCATTCATTGGGTTTATCTTGCTCTGACAAATACCCCCATAATGCGATAGCGCCTTTCATCCCAGCATTACGGGCGGCAATTAAATCCCTTTCAGCATCACCTATATATAGGATGTCCTGTGGCAGGCAATTAATTTGCTGGGCAGCAAGTAACATTGGCGCGGTATGTGGTTTGGAGTGCTGGGTGGAGTCACCACTGATAATCGCAGTGAGTTTGTGCTCGATGTTTAAGGCCTTAACCAATGGCCGAGTAAAACGGGCTTGTTTATTAGTAACAACACCATAAGGGATGTCAAGTTGCTCTAATAACAACAGAAAATCATCAAAACCGCTAAATAATGATGCTTTTTCACCATTGACCCGTTGGTAATGCACTAACAAAGCTTGCTGAACTTCGATTTGTAACTCATGGGAAAGCTCAGGTATACCGGCTTTTACAAGCGCCAAACTACCATGGGAGGCAGCAGAGCGTAAGTTATCAATACTTTTACTAGCGATACCGCGCTCTTGCAAACTTAAATTTAATGCATGGACAAGATCTGGGGCTGTATCAGCTAATGTACCGTCTAAATCAAAGAGTATACCTTTAATCTTGTTCATAGTTATCCTAAGCGTGCTGAAGTTATTAGCGATTACTTAATCCGATTATGAATTAAGTGAAGGATTAAAGTAGTAATGTCACTGATTCACTGCAGTATTACTACTTTAATATTGTTCTACTATTTATGGCTGGCTATTAAAGATGACGATGTGATACTAATCAGCTTTTTGGGTGGCGATCATATAATTAACGTCAACTTTATTCGTGTACTTATATACACCCGTTAAAGGATTAAAGCTTATCCCAAGAGCATCACGGCAATGAAGCTCTGTTTGGTCAACCAAATTGATTAACTCAGACGGTTTAATGAACTTACTGTGGTCATGCGTGCCAACTGGCAGCATCTTTAAAACATATTCAGCGCCAACAATTGCTTGAATATATGACATCAGGTTACGGTTAATGGTTGAAAAGAACACATAACCGTTAGGTTTAATCATATCGCAGCATGCTTTAATCACTGATAATGGGTCAGGGACGTGCTCTAACATCTCCATGCATGTGACCACATCATAATAGCCTTGATGTTGCTGTGCATGTTCTTCTGCTGTCATGGTTTGATATTGGATATCGATGCCAGTTTCTAATGCATGCAGTTTAGCCACTTCAATTTGCGCTTCACCCATGTCTAAACCTGTTACATTGGCACCAATTTTAGCCATGCTTTCTGACAAAATACCACCACCACAACCGATATCTAATACTTGCTTACCAAAAATACCACCACTGGTTTGATCGATATAATTAAGGCGTAATGGGTTAAGTTGATGCAAAGGCTTGAAACTGCCATTAGGATCCCACCAAGACTGGGCCATTTGGGCAAATTTTTCTATTTCTTGATGATCTACATTTTGCGGCGTGGTTTGTTCTTGGTTAGACATGTCGAGAACCCATTAATTATTAGTATTTATTGCAGGTATTATAACCATTGGATTGAATAAACATAGTGAGATGAAGCAAGATTTCACTTTGGTTGACGGAATATTGCTCAATGTCTGCCCATAAAAACGACATCAGTTTTTTATGGGGCAATTTATCAAAATGAAATACGCAAATAATGTAATAGAGATTGTTGAATTTAAAGATTTTTTGACAGCTTTTATCCTCGCGTTAATATTTCCTTGTTCTAGGGTCTAGCCTCTTTAAATATCTGTGTTAGAATGCCAAATCACGTTTTTGAGCTACACAATAAAATGGAATAATTATTGTGCGCTAATTTTAGGGGAACGAGCAGTTTATGACTGATCTGGCATCATCAATTTCGCCAATTAACATCGAAGACGAACTAAAGAATTCATATTTAGATTATGCAATGAGTGTAATCGTAGGTCGTGCATTACCTGACGTTCGTGATGGGTTAAAACCTGTTCACCGTCGTGTGTTATTTGCCATGAACGAGTTGAAAAACGACTTCAATAAGCCTTATAAAAAATCAGCTCGTGTTGTTGGTGACGTAATTGGTAAATATCACCCACATGGTGACACGGCCGTGTACGATACGATTGTTCGTATGGCACAACCATTCTCAATGCGTTACACGCTCGTTGACGGCCAAGGTAACTTTGGTTCTGTTGATGGCGATTCAGCAGCGGCGATGCGTTATACCGAAATTCGTATGCGTAAGTTGGCACATTCTTTATTAGCTGACTTAGAAAAAGAAACCGTAGATTTTGTACCTAACTATGATGGTACTGAATTTATCCCAGCGGTTTTACCTACTCGTGTACCAACATTATTAATTAATGGTTCGTCTGGTATTGCGGTTGGTATGGCAACAAATATCCCGCCACATAACATTTCAGAAGTGATTAAAGGCTGTTTAGCATTAATTGAAGAACCTGAGTTATCTATTGAGCAATTAATGGATTACATCCCAGGTCCTGATTTCCCGACAGCAGCCAGCATTAATGGTCGTAAAGGGATCATTGACGCGTATAAGACCGGTCGTGGCCGTGCGATTATGCGCTCAAAAGCTGAAATTGAAGACAATAATGGCCGTGAGCGTATTATTGTTACTGAAATCCCATATCAGGTTAACAAAGCCCGCTTGATCGAAAAGATTGCTGAGCTTGTTAAAGATAAAAAGATTGAAGGTATTACTGGTCTACGTGATGAATCTGATAAAGACGGTATGCGCATCGTTATCGAGATCAAACGTGGCGAAGTCGGTGAAGTTGTTTTAAACAACTTATATGCGCAAACTCAAATGCAATGTTCTTTTGGTATTAACATGGTGGCATTGACCAATGGTCAGCCTAAACTGTTTAACCTGAAAGAAATGCTAGAGTGCTTCATTCTTCACCGTCGTGAAGTGGTGACGCGCCGTACTGTATTTGAATTACGTAAAGCCCGTGAACGTGCTCATATTCTTGAAGCATTGGCTATTGCATTAGCTAACATCGATCCAATTATTGCACTAATTAAAGAATCGCCAACCCCTGCGGAAGCGAAAGTAAAATTAGTGGCACAAGGTTGGGATCTTGGTAACGTTCAAGGCATGCTTGAAAAAGCCGGTGATGATGCTGCTCGACCTGAATGGTTAGAGCCAGAGTATGGTATCCGTGAAGGCAAGTACTTCCTGACTGAGCAACAAGCACAAGCTATTCTTGAGCTACGTTTACATCGCCTAACAGGTTTAGAGCACGAGAAGATTCTTTCAGAATACGAAGAGTTACTTGAGTTCATTGCAAGCTTATTATTCATTCTACGTAGTCCTGAGCGCTTGATGGAAGTGATCAAAGAAGAATTAGAAGAAATGCTTGAGCAATACGGCGACCCACGTCGTACTGTTATTAACCAAAACGAAGTTGATATGAGTCTAGAAGACTTAATCAATGAAGAAGATGTAGTCGTAACACTTTCTCATATGGGTTACGCCAAGTACCAACCGTTAACTGACTATCAAGCTCAGCGCCGCGGTGGTAAAGGTAAAGCTGCTACTAAAGTAAAAGATGAAGATTTCGTCGAAAAACTATTAGTTGCCAATACCCATGATACGATTTTATGTTTCTCTGATTTTGGTAAAATGTATTGGTTGAAAGTTTATCAACTACCACTGGCAAGCCGTACCGCTCGTGGTCGCCCAATCATTAACTTATTACCATTGTCAGATGGTGAGCGTATTACTGCAATTCTACCTGTTCGTGAATATGCAGATGACAAATATATTGTTATGGCTACCGCTCACGGCACCGTGAAGAAAACCGCATTAACGGCTTACAGTAACCCACGTGCGAACGGTATTATTGCCGTTAACCTTAAAGACGACGATCAACTAATTGGTGTTGATATTACTGACGGTAGCAACGACATCATGTTGTTCTCAAACGAAGGTAAAGTGGTTCGCTTTAACGAAAAAGTACGTGATTCAGAAACCGGTGAAGTGAAGAAAGATCCTGAAACTGGTGAAGACATGATTGCGATTCGTCCAATGGGCCGTACAGCAACAGGTGTTCGTGGTATCAAACTTGAAGATGGTCAGAAAGTTGTTTCGATGATCATTCCGAAAGTAGAAGGTGATATTCTAACTGTCACTGAAAACGGTTATGGTAAACGTACTGATTTAGCTGAATATCCAGCTAAGAGCCGTGGCACTAAAGGTGTGGTTTCAATCAAAGTAAGTGAACGTAATGGTGCTGTAGTAGGCGCAGTTCAAGTTACTGAAACTGACGAAATTATGCTAATTAGTGATAAAGGCACCTTGGTTCGTACACCATCTGCTGGCGTGTCGTTGATTGGTCGTAACACCCAAGGCGTAACGATTATCCGCACTGCAGAAGATGAGAAAGTCGTTGGCTTGCAGCGTATCGAAGAAATTCAAATGGATGAATCTGAACTTGATGCTGAAGCAGAAGGTCAAACAGTAGAAGGCGAAGTAGTTGCAACTACTTCTGATGCTGAAAACCCTGCAACAGATACACCTGCACAAGATGACGAATAAGTTATTCTAGTGACAAAAAAGGATGCCAATTGGCATCCTTTTTTATTGCTTGTCATTTATAGATGATAATGACGTCTGAATTAGTTTTGCTGTTTAAATACATCATGCCAAAAAGCAGAACTCAATTTAGCAATAACTCTCGACTCACCATTCAATAGCATTACCATGCCGATATTCAGCTCGGGAGAATAGGAAATTTCAGCAACATAACCCGCTAC
The DNA here is from genome assembly GCF_041469265.1 of Shewanella sp. 10N.286.51.B2. Lineage (NCBI taxonomy): Bacteria > Pseudomonadati > Pseudomonadota > Gammaproteobacteria > Alteromonadales > Shewanellaceae > Shewanella > Shewanella sp. 10N.286.51.B2. The sequence goes on along the minus strand of NZ_JBFRKH010000046.1, from coordinate 58,779 downwards.
CCAACCAGCGTGATAAATTAATGGCCGGCCTTCAAACTCATATACCCGCCATCCTTTGCCGTAATAAGCATTATCAAGGTAGGTACGCCAATCTCGGCGGCGAAGCTCCTTGGTTGTTTTAACGCCTGGCGTCGTCACATCATTAATCACAGCGCTTGAAAGTACAGCAGGTTTCTCGCCTAAGTTGGCGATTAACCACTTGGACATATCAGTAATGCTCGCATTGACGCCTGCCGCTGGAGCCAGTTCATAGTAGTTTGGTTTTACTGATACTTTTTTAAAGCCTGATTTAGTCTTAATGTGTGGCTCTGCGCGATTTTTTTCCGCCATAAATGCTGTATAGCCTGTTGAGGCGTTATTCATCTCTAGTGGCTTAAAGATGCGTTTTTCAATGTAGTTCTCGTAGCTTAGGCCACTTTTTTGCTCAATGGCAGATTCGATAAATGAAAAGGCTACATTCTGGTAGCTATAGCAAACGCCAGGCCTGCACATTGGGGTTATTTCTGAAAACTTATTTAGAATTTTATCCTTGCTTACATTGGCATTGACTAAGTTATCGTAGCTATTTGGCATTAAGCCTGTGCTTTGACCGATAATATGGCCTAGGTTAATTTTCTGACTGGCTTTAGGATCAGCTAATACAAAGCTTGGAAGATAAGCATTTATCGGTTGTTGCCAGTCAAGTTTATTTTCCTGGACTAACATACTGGCCAGAGTACCTGCAAAGGTTTTAGATACAGATGCAAGTCGAAACACCGTATTGGCATTTACATTTAAAGCGCTACCTTTGCTGCGTTTACCGTAATAACTGAGCTTTAGAATCTTGTCGCCTTCGACAATAACAAATGCACCGCCCGGGACTTTGTTCTTTTTAAGTTGCTGATGAAATTTTTGCTTAAATTTATCAGATACGCCGTTATAAATTGAAGCATGTGTTGGCTTACTGACAAGGACAGTGCTTATTGCTAAAGAAAGCGTGCCTACGATAAAAGCCGATTTTGAAAACATGTAAATATCCATGACCGCGTTACGGTATTTATTATTCTAGTTAACACTGACACAAGGCCAATCTCCAAAGAGACTATAACCTAATGCTTTAGTATGACTATTGTTGTGTAATTTTTCTCACTTTACTAGTGATAAATAGCACTTAGTTTTTAAAATAGCGTTGTCGTTTATTGTCATTAACTAGCAATAAAGCTCGACAGAATCAGCATTGATGATTAATTTTCATTTTAGCTGCCAAACAGTTGCGATATACTGCTGAGAATTCGATACATTATGAATGTGTTAACTAAAAACGATATAAGGACAATGCTGTGAGCGCTATTTATAATTTCTGTGCTGGACCTGCCATGTTACCTCAAGCTGTGATGCAAAAAGCGCAGCAAGAATTAATTAACTGGAATGGCTTGGGTGTGTCCGTAATGGAAATTAGTCATCGTAGTAAAGAGTTTATGGCGTTAACCCAACATGCCGAGAAAACCTTACGTACCTTGATGGATATTCCAAAAAACTATCACGTTTTGTTTATGCATGGCGGCGGACGAGGTCAATTTACCAATGTTGTTAATAATTTCTTAGGTGACAACGGTAAAGCCTTGTATTTAGTTAATGGCCAATGGTCAACGGCTGCGGTAAAAGAAGCGATAAAACTGGTTGGTGAAAACAACATTGATCAAGTCAATATCATTGAAAATATCGATGGTTTAAATCAGGTGGTGCTGCCTGACTTTAGCGCGCATAGTGACGATTATCGTTATTTGCACTTTTGCGCCAATGAAACCGTTGATGGCATCGAAATTTTTGATGAAATTGAGTGTCCTTGGCCAGTCGTGGTTGATTTGTCTTCAACCATTATGTCGCGAAAAATCGATGTCAGTAAGTATGGTTTGATTTACGCTGGCGCTCAAAAAAATATCGGCCCTTCAGGCTTGTCTATCGTGATTGTCAGAGATGATATGTTGCAGCTACCCAGTTTGCCGCAGTCATCGATTATGGATTACCGTATCGCACAAGCCAATGACTCGATGTTCAATACGCCACCCACGTTCGCCTGGTACTTAGCTGCCGAAGTGTTTGACTGGTTAACATCAGTAGGCGGCGTAGCTGCAATGGAAGCATTAAATCAGCAAAAAGCGCAAAAGATGTATGACTGTATTGATAACAACCCGTTTTATACCAACGGTGTTTGTAAGCAAAACCGTTCACGGATGAATGTGACATTCCAATTAAGCGATAGTAGCTTAGATAGTGAGTTTTTAGCCCAAGCTGAGCAAGCAGGCTTGGTCGCCTTAAAAGGTCATAGAGTAGTAGGCGGCATGCGTGCCAGTATTTACAATGCTATGCCGTTAGCGGGTGTGCAGGCGCTGGTTGACTTTATGCAAGCTTTTGCTAAGCAGCATAGCTAAAGCGATACCAAGTTACATTGTTGAGCTTTAGTTCTACAGAATAAAAAGCGAATAATGAGCAGTCATTATTCGCTTTTTTAAACGCAATTATTGGCTTACAACCAGATAGTTAAAGAATTATTGCGATTGATTTTGCAAGGTAACCAACATTTGTTTCGCTTATACCCGCAATACTCATACGGCTTGAGCCGACCATATAAATGCTATGTTCTTTTTTAAGGGTTTCAACTTGCTCAGCATTAATCCCTAAGAAAGAGAACATGCCTTTTTGGTTAGCAATAAAGCTGAAATCTTGTTTAACCCCTTGTTCTATTAATTTGTTGACCAACATTTGTCGATTGCCATTAATGCGGTTGCGCATAACGGTTAACTCATCTAACCATTGCTGCTTTAATTGTGCGTCACCTAAAATGGTTTCAACAAGGGCAGCGCCATGAGCTGGCGGCATTGAGTAAATACAACGCACTACATACAAGAGTACAGAAAAAGCAATATTCGCCTTAGTACTATCTTTAGCCATAATGCTACAAGCACCAATTCGTTCACGGTATAAACCAAAGTTTTTAGAACATGAACTACATAAGATCATTTCTTCAACTTGAGCGGCCATTTGACGAACGCCGTAAGCATCTTCATCAACGCCATCACCAAACCCTTGATATGCCATATCAATTAATGGGGTAAAACCTTGCTTAGCGGTAATGCTAATGACTTCATCCCACTGGGCATTGGTTAAATCCATGCCGCTTGGGTTATGACAACATGCATGTAGTAGTACCACATCGTTACTACCGATCTTATTTAATGCCGCTTTCATTTCATCAAATTTTAGAGTTTTCGCATCGTAATCATAATATGGGTAAGTTTTTACAGTGATGCCAGCGGCTTCAAATAAGCCAGTATGGTTAGCCCAGGTTGGATCGCTCACCCATAACACGGCATTAGGATTACAGCTTTTAATAAATTCAGCAGCAACGCGCAGGGCACCGGTGCCACCAGGCGTTGATACCGTTCGGATACGGTCAGCAATTAATGCACTGTGAGCTTCGCCAAATGCTAGTTCTGTCATCAAAGTATTAAACTGAGGAGAACCAGTAGGGCCAATATAAACCTTAGTCGTTTCAGACTCAGTGCGCAGTCGCTCTGCTGTCTTTACACAATCAAGAATAGGCGTATTGCCGATTGGGTCTTTGTAAACACCAACCCCGAGGTCAATCTTCTGTGGGTGAGTGTCTTGGCGGTACTGAGTAAGTAAACCAAGAATGGGATCTGCAGGCATTGCAGTTAACGCGTTAAACATGGCCATTGACCTTATAGTATTAAAAATAAAAGTAGGGTTTTGTTTAGCATAACGTGGTTTAAATACTGATTGAAATGGCTATTTCTAGAAACTACCTAAAATAAAGATTTTACTTAGTTTAAAGTTTACACTTTTACCAAAAAAGTCATTTATTTGCTTAATGAAGTTGGCTGTTTGGGTCATATAAATGGCCGAGTTGCGCTTTTTTTACGCAAATAATTCAAGTTCAGCGTAAAACTGTCATTTAATTTCAGTTATCCCTTGAATCATTGGCTGCAATCAGTAAATTTGTATTCAAGAATAATTTATTAAGTTTATACCATCTAATTCGTATAGATAAATTGACAAAGACGTCATTTTCTCTTTAGCCCATACACATTTATTCTTCCGTAGCAGGGAGAAGACATTTAAGAAGAACTTGTAATGAAACAATTGCGTCTTGATCCGATCCAAAAAGTAAATGGCGTTGTCAATATTCCTGGCTCTAAGAGTATTTCGAATAGAGCGCTGTTATTAGCAACCTTAGCCGAAGGCAGAACCACGCTAACAAATCTGCTTGATTCAGATGATATTCGCTATATGTTGGCATCATTAAAGCAATTAGGCGTTGATTACCAATTATCTGAAAATAACACCGTATGTGAGCTACAAGGCTTAGGTAAGCCTATTACGGCGGAACAAGCGCAAAGCTTATTTTTAGGTAATGCGGGGACAGCAATGCGGCCTTTATGCGCGGCATTGACACTGGGCAGTGGCGAGTTCACCTTAACGGGCGAACCACGTATGGAAGAGCGTCCTATTGGCGATCTTGTTGATGCACTACGTCAACTCGGTGCTGAAGTGAGCTATCTTAAAAATGATGGTTTTCCACCGCTGACGATTAATGCCAATGGTTTAAATGGCGGTGATGTTGAGATAGCGGGGGATTTATCCAGTCAGTTCCTCACAGCTTTGTTAATGGTAGCGCCATTAACCAAAGACACGGTTAATATCACCATTAAAGGTGAGTTAGTGTCTAAACCATATATTGATATCACTATCGCACTAATGGCCCGTTTTGGTGTTGAAGTGATCAATCATGACTACCGCCGTTTTGAAATACCTACAGGTCAGAAATATGTTTCCCCAGGTAAAGTGCTAGTTGAAGGCGATGCATCCTCTGCTTCATACTTTCTTGCTGCTGGCGCAATTCAAGGCGGTGAAGTCAAAGTGACCGGTGTCGGTAAACTCAGTATTCAAGGCGATGTTAAATTTGCTGATGTACTCGAAAAAATGGGCGCAGACATCGAGTGGGGCGACGATTTTATTATCGCGCGCCAAGCAAAATTAACCGCGGTTGATTTAGACATGAATCACATTCCAGATGCGGCAATGACCATTGCAACTGCGGCATTATTTGCCGAAGGCACCACACGTATCACAAACATTTACAACTGGCGCATTAAAGAAACCGATCGTCTTGCAGCAATGGCCACTGAATTACGTAAAGTCGGTGCAACCGTTGACGAGGGTCATGACTATATTACCGTTACGCCACCAGCTGTTTTAAATACAGCAGCAATTGACACTTACAACGATCACCGAATGGCGATGTGTTTTTCAATGCTGGCTTTTGCTGATTGCGGTATTACCATTAATGATCCAGATTGCACCTCTAAAACCTTCCCAGCCTATTTTACTGAATTTGCACGTATCGGTGAGTAAAGCGCTTGGTTTAAGTCTTAAATATGACGGCAGTCAATATACTGCCGTCATTTGATCTTGATTGAATATCGTAAATTTTCTCCAGTATTTTGCTGTAAATTGTTGTACAATGCCGCCCGCTCATTTTGATGAACCTTTTTATATTCATGGAAGATTGTTTTTTTCGGAGGAATTTATGTCTGAACGTGCTCCAGTAGTCACAATCGACGGACCAAGCGGTGCAGGAAAAGGGACCATATGCCAACTCGTCGCTGAGCGACTTGAATGGCACTTACTAGATAGCGGCGCTATCTATCGTGTTTTAGCCCTTGCAGCCATTCATCACGATGTTGAATTAGAAAATGAAGAGGCGATCACCTTACTTGCTTCTCATTTAGACGTGCAGTTCTTAGCGGGCAGTGACCTTGTAAAAGTCATTTTAGAAGGTGAAGACGTTTCAACCAGTATTCGTACTCAAGAATGTGGTAATGCAGCATCTAAAATCGCTGCTTTACCTCGCGTAAGAGAAGCATTACTGAGACGACAACGCGCTTTTTGTACTGAACCGGGTTTAGTCGCCGATGGGCGTGACATGGGAACAGTGGTTTTTCCTAACGCACCCGCAAAAATATTCCTAACTGCATCCGCAGAGGAAAGGGCGCAGCGACGCTATAAACAGTTGCAGGACAAAGGCTTCGATGTTAATATCGATCGCCTTTTATCTGAAATCATTGAGCGTGATGAGCGCGATATTAATCGCTCTGTCTCACCTTTAGTGCCTGCAGATGACGCGCTAGTTATTGATACTAGTGGCATAGGTATTAATGAAGTGCTTGAGCTTGTGCTTGAACACATCAATAAAAACTTAAGGTAATTTCTTAATTCTGAGAATTTATCAAACAACATTTATATCACGGAAGATGTAAATCAATTAATTGACTCCACATCTAGGATGGATGGTGGTTTATAAAAGAAAGTAATCATAAAATGACTGAATCTTTTGCTGATCTATTTGAACAATCCCTAAATGAACTTGAGTTCCGTCCTGGTTCTATCGTACGTGGCGTAGTAGTACGCATCGAAAACGGTACTGTACTTGTTGACGCTGGTCTTAAGTCTGAAAGCCCTATCTCTGCTGACGAATTCAAAAACGCTCAAGGTGTTTTAGAAATCGCTGTTGGCGATGAAGTTGATGTTGCACTTGACTCTGTTGAAGACGGTTTCGGTGAAACTCAATTATCTCGTGAAAAAGCTAAGCGTCACGAAGCTTGGATTGTTCTAGAAAAAGCGTATGAAGATGCTGAAACTGTAATCGGTATCATCAATGGTAAAGTTAAAGGTGGTTTCACTGTTGAATTAAACGGTATCCGTGCCTTCTTACCAGGTTCTCTAGTAGACGTTCGCCCAGTTCGCGATACTGCTCACCTAGAGTACAAAGAATTAGAATTCAAAGTTATCAAACTTGACCAGAAGCGTAACAACGTTGTTGTTTCACGTCGTGCTGTTATCGAATCAGAAAGCAGTGCCGAGCGTGATGCTCTTCTTGAGAACCTTCAAGAAGGTCAAGCAGTTAAAGGTATCGTTAAGAACCTTACTGACTACGGTGCATTCGTAGACTTAGGTGGCGTTGACGGTCTTCTACATATCACTGATATGGCTTGGAAGCGCGTTAAGCACCCATCTGAAATCGTTAATGTTGGTGACGAAATCAACGTTAAAGTTCTTAAGTATGACCGTGAGCGTACACGCGTATCACTAGGTCTTAAGCAACTTGGCGAAGATCCATGGTTAGAAATCAGCAAGCGCTACCCAGAAAGCACACGCTTAACTGGTCGCGTAACTAACCTAACTGACTACGGTTGTTTCGTTGAAATCGAAGAAGGCGTTGAAGGTCTTGTTCACGTTTCTGAAATGGATTGGACTAATAAGAACATTCACCCATCTAAAGTTGTTAACTTAGGTGATGAAGTTGAAGTTCTAGTATTAGACATCGATGAAGAACGTCGTCGTATTTCTCTAGGTCTTAAGCAATGTAAGACTAATCCATGGGATGATTTCGCTACTCGTTTCAACAAGGGCGATAAAGTTTCTGGTAAGATCAAGTCTATCACTGACTTCGGTATCTTCATTGGTCTTGACGGTGGCATCGATGGTCTTGTTCACCTTTCTGACATTTCTTGGAACGGAACTGGCGAAGACGCTGTTTCTGAGTACAAGAAAGGCGACGAAATCCATGCAGTAGTACTTTCAGTTGACCCTGAGCGCGAGCGTATCAGCTTAGGCGTTAAGCAAACTGAAGACGATCCTTTCAATGCCTACTTGGCAGATAAGAAGAAAGGTACTATTGTAAATGGTGTAGTTACTGCTGTTGACGCTAAAGGCGTTACAATTGAACTAGCTGAAACTGTTGAAGGTTACCTTCGCGTTGCAGATATCTCTCGCGAGCGTATCGAAGACGCATCTACAGTATTCGCTGTAGGTGACAAAGTTGAATCTAAGTTCATGGGCGTAGATCGCAAGAATCGTTCTATCAGCTTATCTATCAAAGCGAAAGATGAAGCAGATGAGAAAGAAGCTATGGCAACTATTAACAAGCAAGAAGATGCTGTTATTAGTAATGCAATGGCTGAAGCGTTCAAGGCAGCTCGTAAGTAATATATCGCCTGTTGTTTGGGGAGTTCGCTCCCCATTAGGCGACTGTTTTGGCTTGATTATAGAGGGTAAAGGATGACTAAATCCGAACTGATCGAAAAGCTTGCCACTGGGCAGTCGCAGTTGTCGGCTAAAGAAGTGGAAAGTGCTATTAAAGAAATGTTGGAGCAAATGGCAACAACATTAGAAGGCGGGGATCGTATTGAAATCCGTGGCTTTGGTAGTTTTTCTCTTCATTATCGTGCACCACGTGTTGGTCGTAATCCAAAAACTGGAACCTCAGTTGACTTGGAAGGCAAATATGTACCGCACTTTAAGCCAGGCAAAGAACTGCGTGAACGTGTCGATGCGGTTAATGTTTAATTAACGCTTGATTAAAAAGCCTCCTTTTGGAGGCTTTTTTGTATCTATTGCACTGCAAAGCTGGTTACTTTAGCAAATATCTTGGATAATCAATTATATTGCGACGTTGAATGGAGACTCACGTGAAATCATTTATTGCCATTGTTATTGTTGGTTTATTCTTTGTCCTAGCTTTACTTTTTGGTGCTAAGAATGAACAAATTGTCACTGTAAGTTATTTTATTGCAGAAGGTCAGTATCGTTTACCCGTCGTACTCGCTGTTGTTTTTTTCAGTGGTTTTGTCATAAGCTGGTTATTTGCTGCTTATTATATTTTAAAATTCAAAATCATATTAAGAAAAAACAAAAAGCAAATTGCCCAATTAACAGAGCAACTGTTAGAACAACAATCTCAACCAATGTCACAGGATACTGTAGCGTAATATGCTTGAAATCCTCTTTCTGTTATTACCTATCGCGGCCGGCTATGGCTGGTATATGGGTCGAAGAAGTATAAGACAGAATCAAAAACAACAAAGTAAAAAACTAAGCCGTGATTATTTTACAGGGCTTAATTTTTTGTTGTCTAATGAATCAGATAAAGCGGTTGATTTGTTCATTACCATGCTAGATGTTGACGATGAAACCATAGATACCCATTTATCTTTAGGTTCATTATTTAGAAAGCGCGGTGAAGTAGACCGCTCCATTAGAATACATCAAAACCTCATCGCTAGACCAAGCCTGACCACAGAGCAACGCGATATTGCCATGATGGAGTTAGGTAAAGACTATTTAGCCGCCGGCTTTTACGATAGAGCTGAAGAAATCTTTATTAATCTTGTTAGTCAAGATGATCACAGCGAAGAAGCTGAAACTGCATTAATATCAATTTATCAAGTCACTAAAGAATGGCAAAACGCCATTAATATTACTAAACGCCTAAGTCGCAAACGCCAGCAAGTTTTAAAACATGTAACCGCTCATTTTTATTGTCAACTCGCTGATGAAGAATCTGGAAACGCTGAAAAAATCAAATATCTCCAACAAGCCATTAAATTAGATGATAAATGTGGCCGTGCCTGGTTAACGCTAGCGAAGATATATCTTGATGCTAACCAAGTAAGCCTATGTAAAAAAAGCTTAGTCGAGTTAAAACTTGCCGATATAGAGTTATTTGCTGATGCCATTGGTATTGCTAAGCAAGTCTACCGCGACAGTAACGATCTTGAAGGTTACCAAACCTTGCTTCAGCAAGCTTTACAAGAAGGCGCTAGCGCGTCAGTAATTATTGCGTTAGCTCAGCATAAAATTCAGCAAGGCTTTAGTGAAAATGCCGAAAAAATGGTGCTCGATCATTTGTATCGACATCCAACAATGAAAGGTTTCCAACATTTAATGCAATTGCATATCAAGCAAGCTGAAGATGGCCAAGCGAAACAAAGTCTTTCAATGCTTGAAAAGTTAGTAGAACAACAAATTAAATTTCGTCCTAGTTATCGTTGTAGCTCATGCGGTTTCCCTGCACACAGCCTTTACTGGCATTGTCCATCATGTAAAGAGTGGGGAAGTATAAAACGCGTAAAAGGGCTAGATGGCGAATAACTGATTTTTTATATTACTGGAGTGAACATGGCAGATAAACCGATTGTAGTGGCCTTAGATTATGACAATAAAAATGAGGCGCTTGCTTTAATCGATAAACTTGATCCTACTATGTGTCGTTTAAAAGTAGGCAAAGAGATGTTTACTTTATTCGGCCCACAACTGGTTAAAGATATCCATGACCGTGATTTTGATTTATTTCTGGATTTAAAATTCCATGATATCCCTAACACTGTGGCTAAAGCGGTATCAGCAGCTGCCGATCTCGGTGTTTGGATGACCAATGTCCATGCAAGCGGCGGTTTAGCCATGATGCAAGCTGCTAAAACGGCATTAGGGAATTATGGTAAAGATGCGCCATTATTAATCGCCGTGACAGTGCTGACTTCTATGAGTGATGAAGACCTCGCGCTATTAGGGATCAATGTGCCAGCTTCAGAACATGTTAAACGCCTAGCAGCGCTAACACAGCAAGCAGGCCTAGATGGTGTAGTGTGCTCAGCTCAAGAAGCAACTATGCTAAAACAAACATTTGGCGGAGACTTTAATTTAGTCACTCCCGGCATTCGCCCCGTTGGCGCTGATGTTGGTGATCAGCACCGTGTTATGACGCCACCAAAAGCAATTGCGGCTGGTTCAGATTATTTAGTAATCGGTAGACCCATTACTAAAGCGACAGATCCATTAGCGTCGTTACAGGCAATCGTTAACTCGCTTAAATAGCAGTTAATAGCGAACATTTTCGCCAGCACTAGCCTATAGCAGCGCAACTTTTAAACTGATTAATAACACACATGCAGGAGCATAAAATGTTTAATTATCAAGGAAAGAATGTCGTTGTTGTAGGTGGCACCAATGGTATCAATTTAGGTATAGCGTGTGCTTTTGCTAAAGTGGGGGCCAATGTGGCTGTTGCCAGTCGTAACATGGATAAAGTCAATACTGCGCTAGCTTTACTGCAGCAAACCAATCCCAAAGGTAAGCATATTGGGGTCAGTTTTGATGTCAGAGATTCAGACGCAGTTGCATCTGGTTTCAATAGCATCGCTGATCAATATAACACTATTGATATACTCATCAGCGGCGCTGCGGGTAATTTCCCTTCAAGGGCAAAAGATCTCTCCGTTAATGGTTTTAAATCAGTGATGGATATTGATTTATTAGGTAGCTTTCAAGTCATTAAGCAAGCTTACCCTTTGTTGACTAAAGGCAATGCGAGCGTGATACAAATCTCTGCACCTCAGGCTTACGTGCCAATGGCTTTGCAAGTGCACGTATGCGCTGCTAAAGCCGGCGTTGATATGTTAACTCGCACTTTAGCAATGGAGTGGGGCGTTGAAGGGATACGGGTAAACTCGATTGTACCTGGCCCAATCGAAGAGACAGAAGGTTTTGATCGCTTAGCGCCCAGTAAAGCTTTAAAATCAATGATAGCAGACAGTGTGCCATTAAAGCGCAATGGTCAAAAACAAGATATTGCCAATGCAGCGTTATTTTTAGCTTCTGACATGGCCAGCTACATCACAGGCACCATTTTGCCCGTCGATGGCGGTTGGTCTTTAGGTGGCGCAGGCGCTGCAATGGATGCATTAGCAAAACATTTACCACAGTAATATGAACAATTTTTATAGGTGATTTAAATGGCAAACGCATTACAAGAGCAGCTGCTAAAAGCAGGACTTGCCAGTAAGCAAAAAGCGCGCGATGTGAAAACACAAAAGCGTAAACAAAAGAAAGCGAAAATTGATGATGGCAGTGCAGCGTTAAAGCAACAAATTGCCCAGCAAAAACTTGAACAAGCAGCGAAGGACAAAGCCTTAAACGAGCAGCGCTTTGCTGAAGCGTCAGAAAAAGGTCAGGTACGTGGTTTAATCACTGAATTTACTAAGTTTGCGATTAAAGCACCTGCAGGCGGCGAGATAAAATTTAACTTTACAGTTGAGAATAAAATTTTATCTGTTTATGTGGATGAAAAACTACAAGGCCAATTACAAACGGGTGTTGTTGGTATCGTGCGTTTTGAAGACAAAAGTTATATTGTGCCCCATAAACTTGCTGAACGAGTTAACTTGTTGGTACCTGAGTGGTGTGGGTATTTATGGCAAGAATCTGCTGATAATCAAGTTGAACAGGCCAGTGAAGAAAACGATCCTTATGCTGATTACGCTATTCCTGATGATTTAATGTGGTAAGGTTTTTTAACCCAAGCTAATGCCTGGGATAAAACAGAAATAAATGCCTCATGAAGAGGCATTTTTTATTGCAGATATTTACATAGCTGTAGAATAAATTTTGAGGTGATGTTTGTTAAAAACAGCCCGCTATTTTCGAAATGGAGCCGATTACCGCTCTGGTGAACAAGCTAATTTTATTGATATCAAACAGTGTTTTGGCCTCAATCATATCAGTGTGGGTAAATGGGTAACCAAAGAAGAATCTGATCTTGCCGCTAATTTAGTATTTGATTCAATGGCAGATTTATCGCAAATACTGCAAGTACCCACAGAGCTTATTGGCCTTCGTAAAACGCTAAATTTGTTATTCGGTCGTGGTGGTCAAAAAGGTGTGCAGGCCCATTATTCTCCGCTAACTCGCGAGTTAGCTCTTGCTAAAAATGCGGGCGCGGGGGCTTTAGCCCATGAGTTTTGGCATGCATTTGATCATTATATTGTCGATAAGGCTTTTGATGTATCACCCCGGTTTTCATTTAAAAAATATCAATGCGCCAGTGACTTGTGGCTAAATGATTCACTATTAAAGTCTCATAAGCTTAATGACAATTTATCTGCTTTGTTTAAAGTGGTGTTGTTGTCTGATGATGGCGAACAGCCCAGTGAGTATGTCACTAATGCAATCAAACTTGATAAGCAGCAAGGCTATTATTATTTTTCTAAGCCCACAGAACTGATGGCACGGGCATTTGAATCGGCGATTGAAGCTTGTAGTGATATACAAAACAATTACTTAGTCTCTGGTACATTAAAAAAGGATTTGGCGACACAATTGATGTATCCAGCAGCGCAGCACAGATCGCAAATATTCTCAGCGATGATCGATTATTTTGCTTTATTAGGCGCAGCCTTTGAGCGCAAGCTTAATAATTAAATCGCTTATTTGTAAGATCCAAATCTTTGCCTATAAATTGTACTCTTTGTAGGCGTTCTTTATACTAAGTTACTTATTTATCAGTATTTAATATGCTTTTATGTTTGTTCTATCACTAGAAATTAATCAATAACAATACTAGATTCATCTTGTATTTAGTGCGGTTTTTGTATAAATTGAAACAACTGTTTTAATTATCTGTTTAAGAGCATTCTATGAACCCTTACCAAGCCCCTTTAAAGGACATGCAGTTTTTGTTAGAAAACGTATTCGATGCGACGAATACTTGGCAGTCGATGCCAAATATCGCTGAGATGGTTGATATGGACACTGCTGTTGCTATTTTAGATGAAGCAAGCAAGATTAGTCGTGATTTGATTCATCCTATAAATAGAAGTGGTGATGAGCAAGGGGTTAGGCACCAAGATGATAAGGTCATCACACCAGATGGCTTTAAAGAAGTTTACCAGCAGTTTTCAGAAGGCGGTTGGGTAGGTTTATGTGGCGAACCTGATTTTGGTGGCATGGGAATGCCAAAAATGTTAGGTGTTTTGGTTGATGAAATGAATTACAGCGCATGTAACTCATTTACCCTGTATAGCTCATTAACTGCTGGTGCTGCGCTGTGTATTAATGCACACGCGACAGATGAATTAAAAGCTAAATATTTACCTAACTTGTATTCAGGTCAGTGGTCTGGTGCCATGGACATGACAGAGCCGCAAGCAGGTTCTGATTTACGCAATATTCGCACCAAAGCCGAACCACAAGATGATGGTAGTTACTCGATTACTGGTAGCAAAATTTTCATCACAGGTGGTGACCATGATCTTACTGAAAACGTTATCCACTTAGTGTTAGCGAAACTTCCTAACTCTAAAGGTATTTCATTATTTCTAGTACCAAAAATCACGGTTAACGATGATGGTAGCTTAGGTGGGGCTAATGGTGTGACGGTCGGCTCTATTGAACACAAAATGGGCTTAAAAGCATCAGCGACGTGTGTAATGAACTATGATGGTGCCAAAGGCTTCCTCGTTGGACGTCCTGATCGCGGCCTGGTTTGCATGTTTACCATGATGAACTACGAACGTTTAGCTATTGGTATCCAAGGCCTTGGTAGTGCTCAAGGTGCTTATCAGATGGCTGCTGATTATGCTAAAGAACGTGTGCAAGGTATTGCAGCAGGTGGTTCGCCAACAGGCAGTGCGGCTGACCCCATTATTGTTCATGGCGATGTGCGCCGCATGTTATTAACCATCAAGTCGGTTACCGATGCTGGCCGTGCGTTATCAGTATTTACCGGTAAACAATTGGATTTAGCAAAGCATGCTGAAGGTGATGTTCAGGCAAAAGCAGCCAAGTATGTGGGCTTACTGACACCGGTTTCAAAAGCGTTTCTAACTGACCGCGGATTAGACGCCACTATCATGGCGCAACAAGTATTTGGTGGGCATGGTTATATTCGTGAAACTGGTATTGAGCAGTTTGTGCGTGATACCCGTATTGCACAAATTTATGAAGGTACGAACGGTATCCAAGCAATTGATTTCTTAGGCCGTAAAGTCACTGGTGATAACCTTGCTACTTTGAATGCGTTTGTGGAAGATATCAATGCTGATTTAGCGGGCTTTGAGCATGTTTCTGAAGCTGACAGAAAAGCTATCAGTTCACGCTTTGATAATTTGCTGACATTAGCAAACTACATCAATGACAACAAGCTTACTCAAGCAGCATTAATCAACGCCAGTGCGGTAGATTTCTTAGATGCCTTTGGTTATATCCTATATGGCTATTACTCATTGCTCATGGCAGAGCGTGCAGTTGGTCATGATGACAGCAGCTTTAGTGAGCAAAAGCGTTATGTGGCTAAATTCTATATGGATAAAATTTTGCCAAAAGCAGATTTTCATATTGCTCAAGTCAGTCAAGGTGATGATGCAATAATGGCTATGCCAGCAGAGTTATTTTAAACACCAATTGGTTCAATTTTCTGCTTGAGAAAGAGAGTTAAAGCGCATAGTTTACAATGCGCTTTTTTATGGCTGTAAATCATATAATCTTCGCAGTAATAGCGCGCTAAAAGGGGCTAGTCTTGTTTGTTTTGCATCAGGAGTGAGTCCATTTTCTATAATCACAAAGGCATAGTGTTTACCATTTTTTGCCTGAATAAATCCCGCTAAGTTTTCAACCCCTAGCATGGTGCCTGTTTTTGCTGATATTGCCGCTTTCAAAGGCGGTTTATTGAAATGTTGTTGGTACTTTAAGGTGCCGCTTTTACCAGATATAGGTAAAAACTCAGTTAGGTATTGAAAACGTGTATCGCTGTCGATGAGTTGCAGCACAGATAACATTTGTGCTGAAGTCAATAAGTTATAACGAGACAAGCCTGAGCCATCAACGAGATTGGCATCATTAAATGGTAAGTTCAATTCGATTAAAATCGATTGTAATGCTTTAGCGCCCATAGTAAAGCCGTTAATATCAAGACCCTCTATGTTATCGCTGTTAAACGTTTGCCGGTAAAAATCTTGGCCAATGTTTTTTAATAAGCTATCGGCAATTAAATTATCTGACTTTTCCAGCATGATCTTTAATAATTTGGGTAACTTTTCAGACTGATGCGTGGCTAACAACTGCGCGCTAGGCGGGATGCTTTGCTTACTTATGATCAAATTAGCGTAATTGACTTGCTTGTCATTGAGTATGGCTTTGACCACATCTTTGGCATAGCGAGACGGATCATTAACAGCAACGGCTAAACTTATAGTTTGATTGCCTGGGTAACAACCTGAAATTCGATAGCGATTGCCGTCAAAGCGTTGCATGTGTAACTCGCAAAATTGCGCCTTAGCTTGAGTAACGTCTATATTAGGTTTAAAAACCGCCTTGGTGCTGATTTCAACTGGGTATTGTGCATCTATTATGATTTCAGATGCGTTATCTGCTAGTGGACTTAGGCTTGCTCTGACACAGTTTTTATCAATAATAAAATCGGACACTGGCGCTGCGTAACAAATACCGAGGTCATCCCATACCCAGCCAGGTGCTCTAAGACTTTCACTGGTCGGTGATACTAAGATCACATTGCCATTTATATGTTGTATATCCTTAGTTTTAAGTGTGGTGAGTAGTTGTTTTAGTTGTTCACGAGTAAAGCTAGGATCACCACTAAATTTAATATACACATCACCATTGAGTTGCTGCTGTACTACAACTCCATCAATATATACTTGGGTTTCATAATAAAAATCAGTACCTAATTGCTTTGTAGCTGCAACGGCAGTAAGTAGCTTTTGGATGCTCGCGGGTTGCATTAATGTCTGCTCATTAATGCTGTAAACACTGCTGTTTTTTTCAATATCCCATATGTTTATAGCCAGTTGTGATTGAGGAGGCGCAATATGTTGCATCACATTGGCTAAGTATTCATCGGCCCACACAGGTAAGCTAAATAAAGAAACAATTAATATACGTATTAGTAAATACATAACTAGCCAGTAGTAAAAGTTTGAGTCTCTCTAAAATACGTGATCTAACGGATTATTACAGTGATGAAGCGATAAAAATTGATGTTAGACCTTAGCGTCAGTTTTTGTGTTTGTTTTTTGCTCAACATAATTGATTTTTATTTATTCAAACAAGATAGCGTAGGTTGTTTTTTCCACAGGCCTTAACAATCACTTTAAAAGTTTGATCCAAAATCGTTCACTTGAGCCTCATAAACCCATCAAATAGGGCTATAACATCAGAAAAGCCTTGCTCATAAGCCGCTAAGTCGGTAATTTCTATCTCCTAATATTTTTTGTTATTCAGTTTAAACGATGACAAAGTATAAATTTTAAGTGACAGTATTTATTATTCAAAATTAGAAACAAACGATAAATACTTACCTAGTCAATTTATATCGACGTTAATAGCATTTAACTGTTTAAGTTCAAGGAGGTTGCCTTGCTGGATAAGCTTGGTGGTATCGCATTACAAAATGAATCGTTAAAGTGGTTATTAACCCCGGTTCAATTTAAACAAGAATTGTTAACTCGCATCGCGAATGCTACGAATGCGATATATATTGCTGCGCTTTATTTAGAAGATGATGAAGCGGGCCGAGAAGTTCTTGAGGCGTTACTTGCAGCTAAAGCTGCTAACCCAGAGTTAAAAATAGTTGTCCTAGTGGACTACCATAGAGCTAGGCGTGGCCTAATTGGCCATAAAGGTGATAGTGGTAATTACATCATGTACCGCAAAGCCATGGCTGCTGCGAAGGCACCTTTTGACATCTTAGGTGTACCAGTTAAGTCTCGCGAGTTTTTAGGGGTATTACACCTTAAAGGCTTCATCATTGATGATGCAGTAATATTCAGCGGCGCTAGCATTAATAACATTTACTTTAAACAAAACGATAAGTACCGTTTTGATCGTTATCATGTGCTGGAATCTGCTGAGCTTGCTCGCAGTATGGGTGAGTTCATTGAGCAACATCTAATTAGCGATCCGGCTGTTTGTCCGTTGACTCAAGACAGCAGCGAGGAAAAATGCCCTGATAAAAATGACATGCGCACCTTTAAAACTCGCTTATCACGTTCAGATTATCAGTTTGAAAGTACCCGTATTGGCAATCGTGTTACGCCGCTTGTAGGCTTAGGCCGCAAGAAGAATAAGTTAAACGAAGTGGTGATAAAATTGGTTGATGAATCAACCGAGTCACTGTTTATCTGTACGCCGTATTTTAACCCACCAAACTCTTTAGTGAGAGCGTTGACGCGTCATTTACGTAATGGAAAGAGTATTGATATCGTGGTGGGTGATAAAACCGCCAATGATTTTTATATCCCACCAGAGAAAGATTTTTCTACCATTGGTGCATTGCCTTACATGTACGAACAAACCTTACGTAAGTTTGTAAAACGTCAGCAATGGGCGATTGAAAACGGTCAGTTACGGATCCACTTATGGAAAGACGGTATCAATAGTTATCATTTAAAAGGGATTAGTGCTGATGGCAAAAAGCATCTCATCACTGGTTCTAATTTAAACCCAAGAGCGTGGGCGTTGGATTTAGAAAATGGTTTGTTATTGCATGATGACAGTGGTGTGTGGAAGCAAAGTTTTGAGGCGGAACAAGAATTTATTCTGCAGCATACCGAAAAACTGTTCCATTATAGTCAAATTGAAACCGTGCAAAAGTATCCGGCTCCTGTGAAAAAGATTATGACCAGGATAAAGCGCTTAAAAGCTGACCTTTTACTAAAAAGAATTCTATAGTAACTTCATCACCCAATTGGGTGATGAATTTTTTTGAACGTTATAAACTATAACGTGTAACCGAGAATAATCCCATGTTGGCGTTACCTCCTGAGCAGCAACACGCAGTTCATCGTTTGTATCAATACCGAAAATCTATTTCAACTAAACCATTTGCTGCCAGAGGGAAAAAACTCATTCGCTGCCAGTGGTGTTTATTAGGAGAAATTTTCTGTACCTGTCAACATAGACAATATATCAATACTGAAGCCCACTTCATGCTAGTCATGTATGATGATGAAGTGCTAAAGCCAACCAACAGTGGCCGTTTAATTGCTGATTTAGTCCCTAATACTAGCGCTTATTTATGGTCTCGTACTGAGCCCAATAAACAAATGATTGAAGCGATCAACGACCCCAAATATCAGCCAATGCTGATATTTCCTGAGCAGTATGCCCAAGAAGGGCAAATGGTGGTTAGTCATCCTAGTCAATGTGACAATGCCGCCACTGGTAAAATACCGCTGTTAATTTTATTAGATGGTAGCTGGCGTCAAGCGATCAAAATGTTTCGTAAAAGCCTTTATTTACATAGATTACCATTGTTTTCTTTTAGTCCTGAAACCTTAGCTAATTACGAATTAAGAAAAGGCAGCCATGATTTTCAGCTATCAACTGCTGAAGTGGCAGCTCTGGCTCTTGAAGCCATCGACGAGCCATTAAACTCCAAAGCATTGAGCTCGTGGTTTAATTTATTTGTTGAGTCGTCGTTACTGGGTAGAAATCGTCGTTTAAAAGAAGATATCATTCCGATTGAAAGTTATATTCAGCAGTTTGAACAAGCAATGCTAAACGCAGCGGCTAAATAGCGTTTAAATACCATCATAAAAGCAGCGGATGCGAGTGTTACTCTATGTTAGAAAGTAAGTTGATTGTGTTATATCGTCTAGAGCCCGGTTGTTTGGGCCCCGATGGTATGGAGCACATACAAATATTTTGTGATTTAGCACAGCAAATGCTGGCAAGCCTTGATACTGCAACATGTCAATGGTTTTTAGAGCCACGTTACAACAAACAACTCGATGAAATGGCGTACTGTCTAGCCAATAACATGTTATCTCGTGAGCAAGCCACTAAATTTATGGTTCGCTTTGGCGATGATTTAGAGCAAGCTCAAGAAGCCTTCGAAGACAAATTAACCTTGTTAATCAATCAATACCTATCACGTAAAGGCTAACCGACCTTGTTTATTTCAACTTTATGCTCCGATATTACTGTTCATTCTTTTGATGAATAAAGCCGTGTTCACCTCGGGTAAGTATTTTATAAGTTATTGTTTTATAAGCTTCAGAGTTTCAATTTTATTCGTGTTAGCGTATAATTGCCTTCGCTTTAATCATCAATCTAGGCTCCAGTATGCAAACTCCATCGTTTGATAGTCCTTCGCCATTACTACATGACAACGCAGATTTAATTCAAAAGCTCGAGCAGCAATTTGGATTTAATCAGTTTAGAGAAGGGCAAATTGATGTAATTAAACATATTTTGTCAGGAGCATCTTCTTTAGCCATTTTTCCTACAGGCTCAGGTAAATCACTGTGCTATCAATTTAGCGCCTTACAACTGGCTAATGTCACCTTAGTGGTATCGCCATTGCTTGCGTTAATGAAAGATCAAATCGCTTTTTTAAATGCTAAGGGAATAAATGCCGCCAGCATAGATTCAAGCTTAACCTTTGAGCAAACACAGCAGGTTATGCGTGATGTTCGCCGCGGGCATACAAAAATTTTAATGGTGTCAGTTGAGCGTTTTAAAAATGAACGTTTTAGGCAGTTTCTTAGCAGTATTGATATTTCATTATTAGTCGTTGATGAAGCTCATTGTATCTCTGAATGGGGCCATAACTTCAGGCCTGATTATTTAAAAATCCCATCTTATGTGCAGCAATTTAGTATTGCCCAAGTGTTGTTATTAACCGCCACAGCCACTGAAAAGGTAAAGCTGGATATGGCCAACCGTTTTGCTATTTTGCCTGAGCAAGTGGTACAAACGGGTTTTTATCGCAGTAATTTAGATATCAGTATCAAACCTGTTGTTGAAGCCGTTAAGCAATCGGAATTAGTCAACACAGTATCGCAATGCACAGGTGCTGGGATTATCTACGTGACCTTGCAAAAAACGGCAGAAGATATCGCGGCTTTTTTAAGTGCTAACAATATTCAAGCCACCGCTTATCATGCAGGACTTGATTCAGAGCTCAGAAATCGCATCCAACAGCAATTTATGGAAGGCCAAATCAACGTAATTGTTGCCACAATTGCCTTTGGTATGGGAATAGATAAAAGCAATATCCGTTTTGTGGTTCATTACGATTTACCGAAATCTATCGAAAACTACAGCCAAGAAATCGGCCGTGCAGGCCGAGATGGGCAATTATCTCATTGTATTACGCTAGCTAACAAAGATGGCTTAAATACCATTGAAAACTTTGTTTATGGCGATACGCCAGAACCCTCAGCGATTACCAACTTAATAGAACATATTAGCGCTGAAGTTGAACATGGCCGCTGGGAAATGCAAGAGTATGCGATTTCAACTAGCTGTAACATTAAACAGTTGCCGTTAAAAACCCTGTTAGTTCAACTTGAATTAGCCAACGTGGTGCAACCAAGCTTTGCTTATTTTGCTGAGTTTAAGTATCAATTTTTGATTGATAAACAGCAGTTGCTGGCCAGTTTTGATCCCCAGCGCCAAGCGTTTCTTCAGCAAATATTTGAGCATACTCGTTTTAAGAAAATATGGGGGCAACTAGATTTCGATAGCTTATATCAGCAATATGGTGCAGACAGGCAACGGGTAGTGGCGGCGTTAGACTACCTAGCAGACAAACAATATATCCAGTTAGAAACCAAAAAAATAACCCAAGTGTTTAATGTTGATATCAATGCTTTAAGTAATCCAAATCTTATTGCAAGTTTGTCTGATTATTTCCAAAGTAACGAAGTCAAAGAGATAAAACGTTTAAATCAGCTCATTAGTTTTTTTGAATCAACTGAGTGTATTACTGCTAAGTTGGCGCATTATTTTGATGATCAGCAAGCACCTAGTCATTGTGGCCATTGTAGTGTCTGTCGTGGGCAGATAGCATTGTTGCCGCAACAGGTATTAGCGCCAATCACTCAATTAGCGTCATTGCAGCAGTATCTTAATGAGTTTTGCACTCATATGAACGCAAAAGGCATTATGCTGATATCTGTAGCGGTTCAAACTAAATTTTTAGCGGGTATTAGTGTGCCGATTTTTACCCGCAACAAAGTAAAGCAACTGTCAGGTTTTGGTTATTGCAGTCAGTATCGATATCAAGACATCGTTGATTATATCAATCACATAAACGGTAATAACTCAGATATGGGACCAGGTTAATATGAAGAAGAAAGCCGTAGATGCATTACTTAAAAAGCATGAAAAACTTAACCATATTGAAGGGGTTAAAGTTGTTTCCCATACTCAGCGTGAAAAAGAAGAGTGGGTTTACCATACCTTGATGTTAGCGGGTTACGATGTAGCATTTAAATTTAAGCGTACTAAAAAATATAAGAGCTTGCAGGATCAACTTGTGAGTTTAGTGTATTACCCTGAAGAGCATACTGTGGCTGGATTTAGCGTAGAGATTATGCAGGTTGTTCGGGTTAAACGTTGTTAAATTATTACCTTGGATCCAGTTAAATATTAAACAGCGTTAGCAGATGAACCATGGTTATTTGGGTTATCTGCTGACGCTTTGTTATAACGCTGTTTAGCCATGGTCCCACACATTAATTTGAATAGTGGTAATCACCTTTAGCTTGCCAAATACGGTATCTTAACGTTGCATCTTCAGGTAGGTAAAATATTTTTGGTAAACGGCTATCATAATTGATGCTCAAGCTTTGTCCCATTGGCACAAATTTAGCCGTTTTAGGTTCATTACACATCATCATCGTACTTGGCCCTACCGTTATACTATCGACGCTATAAAACGGATATCCCCAGCCTGATAAATTCTGCTCGACCAATTTGCCACTTAGTCTATGGTGATTACAATCTACCAGCTTATTTTGGCCAATTTGAATTTCAATTTTATAACTCGCCTCATCATCACGCTGTGCTAATTCAAGTATATGTTGCACTTGCTTAGTCGCTGGCTTTGGAAACATCTTTATATTGTCAATTAGCTGATAATTTTCATGAGTATTTTTATGCATGGTTATCATTGCGGGTTGACTAAATTGGTTAGGCACAGGGCTAGTGGCATAAGCGGGTACTATTACTGTCGCCGATACGCTTAATAACGTTGCCATAGGTATTTTATTTAATTGGTTTTTTAGTAAAATTTTCATATGGTTTCTCTTATGTAAAATGTTATTGTTATGCTTGTTATTGTTTTAAACGTATCAAATGCGTAAAAGGGTTATATTTTTTTAAATTTAATTTTTTAGCATTTAAGTATAGCGTCACCTTTGCTGGGCTTACATTGACTTATATAAATCATAGGACGTGAAATTGAAGACGAGTTTAGAAAATTCTGCACAAATACTAAGAATGGCAGTGCCGAAAATGTCCGCGCTGCATATACCGGTTACCCCAGAAAATTATGCCATTTGGTATCAGTATTATGCGGAAACAAATTTAGACTTAAAACGTGCGATCGATGGTTTAATTGCCAATAAAGTTGAGTTTACCGCCGCGGTCAATCAAGGCCTTTATAACAACTTTATTCAAGAGCAGTCTCCAGAAGTCATTGATAATGTTCAAATTGAAACCAAATTACTCATCAATAGCTTATACAGTAAGATCAGTCAGCTTTCTTCTGGTACTAGTGACTTTTCATCGAGCTTACATTCTTTAAACGAGGAACTGCAGTCAAATCCAAGTCCACAATTACTTAACGAGTTAATCGTCAATATTAGTTTTGAAGTGGAGAAGGTGCTATTAAACAACGATTTAATGAAAGCCGACATAGACTCTCTGGGTAATGAATTAACGACTTTAAAAGATGAAATGACCAGTTTAAGTAAAGTGGCAATGACCGATGAATTAACCTCGTTAAATAATCGCCGTGCCTATGAGGTGTTTGCTTTAGAGCAAGTCAGTTTGTTTAGCCATAGCAATATACCTTGTTGCCTATTAATGATAGATATCGATTTCTTTAAAAAATTCAATGATACTTATGGTCATCTAGTTGGCGATAAAGTGCTGGCATTTGTGGCTTTTGCATTAAAACAAACGGTAAAAGGTAATGATTTCGTTGCCCGCTATGGCGGTGAAGAGTTTGTGATTTTATTGCCTAATACTGAGCTACAAGATGCCTTAACGGTGGCTGAGCAAATTAAAAATCGTATTGCAGATAAGCAGCTCACCATTGGTAAAGAAAAAAAGCAGCATTTAGGCAATATCACAGTATCGATAGGGGCTGCTGAAATCCACCCTGGAGATGATAGTGATACCTGGTTAAGTCGCGCTGATGAAATGCTGTATCAAGCGAAATCATCAGGTCGCAACTGTGTTAAAGGCTAATGTTTATCGGCAGAGTCTATACCCGCTTTAGCTTGCGGGTTAGCTTCACATTGGGGCAAGTCCATATGCATCTTAATCAGGTGCTCATCCATATCAAAAGATACCGTAAAGCCAAGCCCTTTGGCGAGGTTTGCCATACTGCGGTTTTCAAACATGGTAAAGCCCGCTAACACAGGAGTATTAGTGGTTTTATAATAGTTAATCAGTTTTTCTAATAGCATTTTACCTAAACCAATTCCTTGATAGTCGCCGCGCACCGCCATAGCAAATTCTGCTTCTGTATTATCAGGATCAGTCGATGCTCGCACCGCACCTAAGGTGATTGCCTCACCATTTTCATCTTCTGCAGTGGCGATAAATGCCATTTCTCTGGCGTAATCTATTTGTGTTAAAACCGCCATTTCCTCATGGGTCATTTTCGAACGAACGCCAAAGTAGCGTTTATAGCGATCTTCATCACTGAGTGAGTTATCAAAGGCTAAATGCTTTGGCTCATCCTCAGGAAGAATGGGCCTGAGCATGACCTTCAAGCCATTTTTCAAGGTGGCCTTTTGTTCTAACTCTTTTGGGTATGGCATGATCGCTAAGCGCGCTTTGGGATCAATATCTGTACAATTTAGCTTCATGTTAACGTCAAGCAGGGTAATGATTTCACCTGCGGCGAGCACTGGGTTAAGGTCTAAAGAAGCGATTTCAGGGCAATCGATAATCAGGTGCGATATTTGGGTTAGCATCACACACAGTGCGTTCATGTCTAAACCAAGGGGTAAATGTCTGTCTCTAAGTTTGTGAGTTTTCAACGCCTGAATGACCATATAGCGCGCCAGTGCCATATTAAGTGGCGGTAGGGCAACTGCAGCATCACGTGTCGGGTCCCATTCTGAGCCGCCTTCACCAAGGCAAATTGCAGGGCCAAAAACAGGATCATTAATCACAGAGACCCGCACTTCTTGAGCGCCAGCGGTTAATGCCATTTTTTGCACTATCATGCCATTGATTTCAGCGTCAGGGTTGGTGTCCTTAACTCTGGAAGTAATGGATAGCGCTGCCTGATACACTTCTTCAGCATTATTGAGGTTTAGTACCACACCGTGCACATCAGATTTGTACATCAAGTCAGGGGATTGGACTTTTAGTGCCACAGGAAAGCCCAACTTGGTGGCGATATTAACGGCTTGCTCTGCGCTACTGGCAAACTCTGTATCTATGGTATTTAAACCGTAAGCTTTTAAAATGTCACTGGCTTCATGGGTTTCGAGAATAAAACGATTATTGGCTTGGGCTTTTTGTAATAAATTCCGCGCTGTATTAGTGTCAGTGGGAATATTATCTGGAATAGATTGCGGCACTTCTTGCAATAGTTTTTGATTACGGCGGTATTCGACCATATGCATAAAGGCTTTTACTGCGCCTTCAGGGGTTCGATAAGTCGGAATCCCGGCTTTACTAAATCGCTTTCTTGCGGTGTAGGCTGAATCCTCACCACTCCAATTGGTTAAAATATTTAACTTGTTTCGATTTGGATGGCCCTTGATGACATCAATTAAACTCTGGGCGATTTGGTCACTTTCTTCTAATGCTGATGGTGAATGCAGCACTAAAATAGCGTCCATTTCTTGGCTATCCATCAATATAGTTAGTGCTTGGCTATAACGTTTACTGTCAGCATCACCGACAATATCTATTGGATTTTGACCAGACCAGGTTGTTGGCAATATGCGATTTAATTGAGTGATGGTGTCATCTGACAACTGTGCCAGTTTACCGCCTTTAATAATGAGTTCATCAGCGGCCAATACTGCAGGGCCGCCGCCATTACTGATTATGGCGACTCGCTCACCTTTTAATGGCGTGGAGTGGGCCAAACTTTCAACTGCGGCAAACAGTTCAATTAAGTCATGCACCCGCAACATACCACCACGCTTAAAGGCGGCATCGTAGACGGCATCATTGCCGCCTTTACCGCCTGTGTGCAACATAGCGGCCTTAACGCCTTCAGCACTGCGACCCGATTTAATCACAAATATGGGTTTATTACGGGCTGCTGCGCGCGCTGCGGATAAAAAATGACGCTTTTCACTAATAGAATCAATATAAAGCATAATGGCGCTGGTGCGGCTATCACGACCTAAATAATCGAGCAATTCATCAAAATTTATATCAGATGCATCACCTAAAGATATAAACGATGAAAAGCCGATGTCTTTATTATTAGCCCAATCCAGCACCGTAGTACAAATGGCGGCAGATTGTGACACAAACGCAATTTTGCCTTTTTTAGCGCCGGTATGCGCTAGGCTCGCATTAAGACCAATGGTGGGAATAATCATCCCTAAACTATTTGATCCCAATATTCGCATGCCGTAACGTTTTGCATTTTGCAGCGTTTGAGTTAACAGGCTAACACCATGTTCATCAAACTCATCAGCCATGCCTGAGGCCATAATTATCGCGATTTTACAGCCAAACTGCGCCAATGTTTCGACGATATCAGGTACACGACTGGCGCGAGTACATATCACGGCTAAATCGGGTTTAATGGGCAGCGATTCAATATTGGGATAAGCCAATACGCCCATAACGGCGGAATATTTAGGGGTTACGGGCATAATGGGCCCTGAAAAGCCGCTGGCCAATAAGTTTTTCATCAACACGCGCCCCGCGCGCTTTTCACTATTTGAGGCACCAATAACGGCGATGGAAGTGGGTTTAAATAATGTGTGAATACTTCTTTGGCTCATAATACCCTCAGCATAATCATTAACGCGTGGTAATTGCTTGTAATAAGACGTTTTTACATATCTCTGATAGCCATACTATTTTAGCTTCATGGCGCCGCGATGAACTACAAATAATCGCCATGTCTATGGCGACTTCTTTTTTGTGCAATTCAGCATCGATTTTAAAATTATAGGAGTAATGATCGGCCAGTAATTGGCGATGTAAACTATAGTTGTCGGTAATGATTGTCGGATTATGGTTTTCATTTAATTCACGAAAATATTCAACATGTTCATTTAAATCATCAACTAATAGCTTTACAAATTCCCCTTGCTCATTGCCCACTTTAGTAACATAACCAGAAGCCACTTTTTTCTGATACAGCTGCTGCGGTCTGTCTCGCAATGATTGCACGCCGATATCAATGGAGCCATCGATCAAGCCATCATTACTGGATTTTCGCCATTGTCTTAACTCTATGGTGGCATTGGTTTGTTTGCGTAATTCATTGATTAGGCTTTTACCCATTAATACCATCAAGGGTTCGCCTAAGTGCACCGAAATGAACTGCAGGTTTTTAGGGTCAAAGTATTCTGGTTCTAGGGCTAAGCTAATTTGCTCGATAGAACTTTGGATTTGCGGGGCGATTTTATCGGCATAACTGGTGGGTTGTAGGCCATTAGCGGTGCGAATAAATAACGGGTCGCTTAGTTCTTCACGTAATTGAGCCAATACTTTTGAGACAAATGATTGTGAGCGGCCCAGTTGCTTGGCGGCTTTTTGGGTCGATCCTGATCTATACAGGGTGACAAACACATTCAGTGCATTCAAATCCATGAGATACCGATAAATAAGTGCAATTTAACAATATATTACACTATAAATTCGAATCGTACATTGGGACTAAAGTAAATAGTTCATTTGGAATATCGGTTATTCCGTTATCACAGTGAGTTATTGCTAGTATTCAGCTCATATACAGCGAGACATTGTTACTCTCCCTGTTAAATATCTCATGTTTTTAGGATCTTTATGACTGAATTACCTGATATCGACACGGTTCAACCATCATTGAGCAATAAGTTATCTTTCTATGTGCGAAAAATGACCACATTTATTTTATCGTTATCGGTTATCGGACTTTTAAGTTATGGCTTCTCATTACTCACTCAAATACACGGTAAGCAATTACCTGAAGGCTACTTTGTTAATGGCTACCCCAGCATTTTAACCCTATTAGATTCTGAATTTTTTATGGGCTTTGTGTTTGTGGTCACCATTTTGATCATTTGCTATGTACTGCTGTTATTTTGGAAATTACATGAAGTTGCAGTTCATAAGGCAGAAGCCATGTCGAGTGCCCATACCCAAATTGTGTTTGCTTTATCTTTATGTGGTTTGTTTATTGATAAGACCTGGTGGGTACTGGCGATAATCATTGCTTTTGGGCGCTGGGATGTCCTATCTAAACGGTTATCAAGCATCATTAGTAATGGCATCAAAGGAGTTAAATCATGAAAGAGATCATGTTGCCTTATGTGTTAATTATATGGCTCTTAGTCAAATTAGGGGTCATTCAATGGAACCTTACTAATGCGGTACGCACCATTGGTTTAGGAATGTTTATTGCTTTTTCATTGTTTACTGGCCATCGCTTTTGGTCACCCGCTGATTTAACCGATAGCTCAACCATTAAAGCGCCTCATGCAGTGCTAAGTCCACTCATTGGTCAGGAAGTTGAAAACGTCTATGTGACTCATAACCAAATCGTTAAAAAAGGGGACTTGATTTACACCTTAGTATCAGTGGATAGCACGGAACAAATCAAAGCCCTTGAAGCCAGTAAAAATGCAGTACAAGCGCAGCACGCTGCCGCAATCCAACAAATTAACGCTTTAAATGTCAGTATCAATAATGATGAGCGTAATTTAGCGCGTCTAACGGCCTTAAAAGAGCATGCAAGTCAGGTGGACCGCGATAATTTACAAGCGCAGATTGATGCCAATCGTGCCCAAGTGGCTGCCAATATTGCCCAGTTGGGCGCGCAAACAGCGCAAATGCAAGCTATTGAGGCTGATATTGAATCGGCTAAATGGACAGATTCACGTCGTGAAATACGGGCTCAATATGATGGGCAGCTTGCCATTACCAATGTAACTGAAGGCACCCGCTTGGGTAATATGCACTTGTTTGATACCAGTAAGAAATTTTTAGAAATGCGCATTGCCGATCAATCATATCGCTATATAAAACCTGGGCAGTTTGCCGAGTTCTATGTGGATGCTTATCCGGGAGAAATCTTTAGAGGCAGAGTGCACAGCATTACTTCAGGTACGGGCGAAGCCATGATTAACCCCATGAGTGGCAGTCAACATGTGCGCCAGCATGTGGGTAACAATGGCGGCTCTCATGGTCGTACAGTCGTTATTGAGTTTGAAGAACCTGAAGGTTATTCATTACCGATTGGGGCAACCGGCTCAGCTTGGATTTCTGCTGAGAAACCCCATCCAGCATTGGGCTTTATGGATATCATTGGCGCGGCGACTGTTAGGCTTAAAGCGTTAAAGTCGTACCTTAATGCGCTTTAGTGAATGCGTTCTAGTGAATGTGCTTTCGTTGCGAGTCATTGGTATTAGCATTAGCAGAGTGAGTAATATGACTCGCTCTTAATTGCTTATTACCACAGGGTTTACTCATCCTAACTGAATTGATTCAAGCTAATTACTTTAACCTTTAGACAGTGCCACTTGTGTTTCATTACAGCTTTCAAGGGCACTATTTTGCTCAAAGTTTTGGTTGAGCTGGTCGTTATAGTAGTCGCTAAATTCGCGCATAAGCCCTAGTGCCAATATTGCTATTGTCATTACTTGGTAGAGTATTCCTGACCATGACATCAAATATATTGAAAGCATCAGGTTTAATCCATTACTGGCAACCATAGCTAACCTTAGTTGACTGCCCGCTAAGAAGAATAAACTAAAGCTCATTACGACTGCAGCGATGACCGCACACCATTCACTCCAATGCTCAGCCCACAGAAAACCCTGCGTCATGGCAATAATACTAAAGCTGAGTGACATGGCTAAAGGCGATGTTAACCAGGCAGTCGATGCAAGATTTTGCTGGTTATTGCTATTCAAACTTTGACATAAACGAAAGCGAATAACATTAACTAGTTGGTTGGCCATGCCGAGAAAGCTGCCTAATAAGCCTAAATGGATTGCGGTAAGTACTGACGCTATCATATTGCCATGAATAAATTTGCAGTCTTGTTGTTGGCTATTTGCCCACCAGCCAATGGCCATTGAGACAAAGCCAATAAGCTGAAAGTAAAATAGGGGCTCGGCAATAAACTGAAAATCAAATGCGGAAAAATCTAACACAGGCAAGCACAATCCAAGAAAATTAAGGATGCGTATTGTCGTTTTTTTCAGCAATAACACAATGGCTAAAATCGCATAATAGCCTCGCTCATGTGATTAGATATAAAACTGTGAACTGGAGAGTGTTTTTTGAACAGCTAGAGTTGACTAAGTTGTATTTTTGTTGAGCTTAAGATCGATTAATGTACTGTTTGGGTTTGATATTAGTTATCCATTTTACGCTAATTTAAAGCCACAACTAAACCTGAACCAAGTCAGAATAAAAACCAGCACACGCAAATCAATTTATCACCAATTTAGCCACAGTGGATTTGCGGAATATCTTGCCAACAGCTGGTGTATTGCGGGGTTAATAGCTCACGGCGCATATGCCATTTACCTCCAATACCTTGGGCGGCGACAAATATTGCATCACTACCGTAGCGTTGATTTAACTTATCAAAAACCTGCATCAAGGCAGGATCTTTTACTGGGGCAAACAAGTCTGTTTGCAAATGTTTGACCGGTGATAAATCTAACAATCCAATCCCGATTTTATAGTAGCGAGTATTGGGGTTATAAAGCTTACGGGCAATTTCTGCTGCGTAACTGATGATTTCACGGTTGTCATTAGTTGGATATGCACAGCGGTAATGATATTTAAAGCCATTAGGCTGTTCATCATAAGGGGAGTTACTGGCAAAGATCAGTATGGTGCTAGCCACAGAGCCTTGCTTTCTGGCTTTGGCTGCCGCGATACCAGCATGCTTACTGAGCGCCTGTAATAATGAGTCTATATCGCTAATACGTTCACCGACACTACGAGTTGAAAAGATCTGCTGTTTATCTGCTCTGGCGCTATCCCAGCCTTTACAAGCCTCGCCATTGAGCTCTCTGACTGTACGCTCGATTTCAATACTAAATTGGCTACGAGCAATGCCTGGTTGTAATTTAGCCAGATCCAGTGCGGTGGTGATCCCCATGGCATGTAATTTGTTACCGATCCGCGAACCGATCCCCCACACATCGGTGACTTTCATTGTCGCTAAAATGGCATTTCTTTGCTCAATGGATTGGATATAACATACCCCGTTATAGCCCTGGAGCTTTTTAGCGGCATGATTGGCCACTTTGGCAAGGGTTAAGGTGGCAGCAATACCGACACACACAGGTAAGCGGGTTTCTTTCCATACCGCACGGCGGATCATAGCGGCATGGCTTAATAAACACGGGATCGCAGGGTAACAATGTTTAAATGACAGAAATGACTCATCAATAGAGTAAATATGTTGCTCAGGTGCAAAGCGGCCAATCACTTCCATCATAGAGTGAGACAAAGAGGCATAAAGCTCATAATTGGAGGAAAGCGCAATCACGCCTGCTTTTTCACAAAAATCGCGCACTTCAAAGTAAGGACCAAATTTACCCACTCCTAATGCTTTTGCCTGGCGGTTAGCCGCCACAATGCAACCATCGTTATTGGACAGCACCACGATAGGACGGCCACGCCACTCTGGGCGAAACACTTGCTCGGCGCTGCAATAAAAAGAGTTGGCATCAACGAGTGCATACATAATTTAACTGTCCGTTAGTCGTTAGTTTAATCAGCTAACATTAGTTATTAACTAATATAGGGCTTTGGCGATGACAACGGATTGAACGGATCACCACGCCTTCAACACTGAAGTTGTCATACTCTTGTATCGTGACACTCTGGTGAAGATCATTTGCCGATAATAATAATCGCCGCTTGATATCAATGAGCTTACAGACAAAGTTGCCGTTATAGTTTGCCACTATCACATCATGGTTTTCGACACTGACATGGCGATCCACAATGAGAATATCCTTATCAAAAATGCCGATTTTCTCCATAGAGTCGCCGCTAGCTTGGCCAATAAAAGTGGCACTGGGATGTTCAATCAATAGCTCATCTAAACTTAATGGCAGTTGCCGATATTCAGCAGCAGGACTTTCAAAACCAGTAATACCGGCACAAGCAAAAATAGGAATAACCTTCATAACAATCGACACTCAACGGTACTGTATGTTTATACAGTATTATAGCTGTCCCCGTAAAATTGGCAATAAATTCCGTAAGGTTGTCGAATAAGTGTGCGAATTGTTGGTTATTTAATCTGTTATGGGCATTGAGGGAATGCTTTGCTGAGTGAGCTGAACTAAACAGCATTGCTAAGTACTAAATTATGAGCAAGGTAAGCGTGAGTGTTTAAGATTGAATGGCGACTATTATCGAGCTGCTGTCGAACCATTAGCCGAAAATAACCTAATAAGCATTCTTTAAGGAAAAACGTTAAAAGTTAATTGTTTGTTCAGCTTACGTTTAGCTTACGTAGGTAAAATAGAGGCAAGTTTAAAGCTTATTATCAGTATCAGAATTCAGTTGTTCATCAACGGGAGTAAACATAATGAAAAAAGTATTTATCATTTCAATGTTAGCAATATTATCTTTTGGCGCGAGCGCTAGCCCATCGACTCAAAAGCCCGTTGTCATTCAAATTCAGGATTCATTCACGCAAATCAATAGTGCTTTAAGCTGCTCAATTGTATATGCCCACACTCCGATGACTTCACAGGCCGATTATTATAAAGGAGTAGTCTACGAACGCTATTCAGATCTTGTTGAACAACTCGTGTTATCAGGCCAGTCAGAAGAGGGCGCAAGACAAACAGCGATTGAAAAAATTGTCATGCAAACACAAACCATTGAACAACAAATCAATGATACTAAAAGCGGTGGAAAAACAGAGTTAAAACAACTGCTGCAACAAACGGCTAAAAAGAATGATTGTGTCCACTACGCAAATAATTAAGATGTACGGTCACAATTAAGATGTACGGGCATAGTTAATATTCATAAAGCGATTAATATTTACCACGAATAAAGCAGACATTTTACCGTGGCAAGAACTTCTAGTTCTGAACAGAGTAGTGGTCTGCTAAACTGCCTTTGTCATTTCTAATCAATTAAAATTTTTTATGCAAAGTAAGCCACTTCGTCAAGCCAAAACAATCGAGAATGTTTTCAACAGTGCCTATTGGCACCTTGGTCAGCAAGATTTTACTATCAATGAAATTCGCACCAAGCTTGAGCGTAAAACCGATAACCAGCAATGGATTGACACTGTTCTCGCTAGACTCATTGAAAGTGGCTATTTGAAAAATGATTTTGATTTTGCCGTTCGCTATTGCGAACTGGCCTTTAGTCATGAGACGGCTAAAGGCGCTATCAAACGTAAATTACAATTAAGAGGCGTATCAGTTGCTGAAATTGATACCGCAATTGAACAAGTCATGCATGAGCAAAATGTCGATTCATTTGAAATGGCGACAGCACGATTGCAAAACAAATTTGAACACTTTCATGGCACTAATAAAGAAAAAGTTTATTCACAGATGACCACCAAAGGGTTTTCTCGCGCTGAAATTGATTACGCACTATCACAACACCCTCAAGTTGACACCCTGCGCAGTAAATTAGCCATAAAAGCAGACAAGGCTGACCTGAAGTCTGAAATTATCAAGTTGTATAATAAAGGCAAAGGCAAAACGCTGATCTTGCAAGAATTAAAACAGCGGCTTCTTGATGTCAGTGATTTCGAAGAGCTGATATACCAACTAAGCCTAACAGAAGAGTTAGACTTTTATCTCAGTTGTAAAAGTCAGCTGGCTAAAAAGCGTTATGACTTATCCGACTATAAAGAAAAGTCCAAAGCCTATGCTTACTTATCTCGAAAAGGCTTTGATAGTGATGAAATAAAAGAGGCCATGACTTTAGATGATGATGCATAGCTTCTGTCTATTTAAACTATTTGGAGTTTTAAAGCTACTTACTAGCTTGTCGTTGTGCTAATTCAATCTGTTGCCAAATACTCTCTGCTGCAGAGGAAAGGCTAGCATAACTTTTTATATCCCCCTTTCTTTGTGCCTGCATGGCTTGTTCTTGCGTTAAATCATATTGCTTGCGTAAGTTTTTAATGGGATCTCGTTTGAATATGCCAAACATAGGTGAATCCTGTTAGAAAGAAGATGCATAGTTATACGCCTCAACGAGGAAATAGTTTATAAAAGTGCAATTTTAATGGTCGTAAGTTTATATATTGGCTGTTAAATTAAATTGCTGTTGGTCATGCTTGCTAACAGTGTTTGAGCCCCTAGGTTCGCTTTTCATTCGGCACATCAAAAAGTCGTGAAAAAAATTCAACCTAAGAATCATTGCAGTAAAGAGATTTTTTAATAAGTTTACGTTTTTAAGTTGTTAAGGTTAAATTTTTTGATATGAATATAATGAGTAAATTAAAACAAGAATGGTTTTTAGTCGCTATGGTTGCAGCGATTGCATTGGCTATGGTGTCAGCTGATGTGGGCAAGTCTGGCGGGATATTACAGCTTGATCAAGTTACGGCTATTGGTATTGCCATGGTGTTTTTTTTACATGGGCTTAACCTGTCACCTAAGGCAATAAAAGCGGGCGTTACTAACTGGCGACTACACCTTTATATTCAATCGGCCACTTTTATTGCTTACCCGATCCTGTGGCTACTTTTTGGGGATTCACTTTTAGCCTTTATGCCTGCAGCGCTAGCGTTTGGTTTTTGCTATTTATTCGTATTGCCAAGTACCATATCTTCTTCAGTAGCAATGACAAGCGTAGCCAAAGGCAACATACCTGCGGCAATTTTCAATGCATCGCTTTCAAGTATTATAGGCGTTTTTATAACGCCATTATTTATTCAGCTGTTTATGAATCTCGATGGCGCTGAATTAAACCTGATGGATTCGGTGTTTTCTATCGCCAAACTATTATTAATTCCAATGATTGTTGGCCAGCTTTTAAGGCCGTTATTACTGCGCTTTATAGAGATACATAAATCCGTGATAAACAAAGTAGACAAAATCGTCATCATCTTAATTGTTTACAATGCCTTTTGTGATTCGGTTATTAATGGTATTTGGAGTGAATTTTCAGCTTGGTTACTGCTGTATTGTATTGCCATTTGTACCCTAGTGCTGTTGTTGATGGTGCATGGGGTCCAATGGGGCGCTAAGCGATGTCAATTTAATAAGGAAGATGAAATCGCCGCGGTGTTTTGCGGCACTAAAAAAACCTTGGCAGCTGGAGTACCGATGGCGCAGGTTATTTTTGGATCTGATCCCGCATTGGGAATGATTTTGTTACCCATCATGCTGTATCACCCAATACAGATTTTTTATTGTGCACTGTTAGCTAATCGCTATGCAAAGCGATTAGCAAAATAATGTAACTGATTAAATTCAATGCATAAGGATGGGTAATCACAATTTTAAAACTAATTAGCTGCACTGTAGATGATGATAATGTTGCCGCTTTTACAGCAAGCCAATGTGCTTGGCAGCAATTAGAAAATTGTAGCGGATTTTTAGCACAAGCGGGTGGCTGGCGCGCTGATTTAAATAAACTACCTTTGCAAAATTATGCTGCACCGTTGCATGATAAAAACATAAATACCGCCGTGGTTTTCGGGTTTTGGCAGTCAGTTGAAGATGTTACTGCCTTCATGCAAACTACGCACGATCAAATATTTACCACTAATCATCAGGGTAAAACCTACCAAACCTGCCAGGTTAAGTATTTTGAAATGTTGCCAACATCGTCAAACTTAGTTGTGGCTCACCTCAACTCAGAGATTATCAGCATTAGTCATTATGTGGCTGATTTAGCGCAAATGGCGTAACTGCAGCAACTTTACTTTGACAACTACTCATCAAAGGGGTTGATTGATTGCCAGCTTTTAAGGCTTAGTCGCTCACTTAAGTCACAAGCTAGTGCCCAAGAAGATACAAACGTAGAAGCAAAAGTTGAGTTCATGCTGGTTTGCTGGTGGAGCAATCAACAAAAAGTTGTTTTAATGCAAAATAAAATCCAGCCAAAGCAAGAACAACAAGGGCAGTTAACAGCGTTATCTGAACAGGTTATTAAGCTAGAGGCGAAATGGAATGTGCAAGCAAGAGCTATTGAAATAGCTAAGGATATAGCAGACTGATATTCAACAGCCTGCCTAATTTTAATAAAAAGTCACCGGTAAATAAAAAGTCTATTTGTATTCAATAATACGAGCGATATAGCTAAATTTACCAGAGTCATTGCGATAGTTTCGGTACAAATCAACTGAGAATGCCTTTGGTTTATCTTGATCAATTTTTACGGCAATTTTATCACTTAACTTATCTATATTAGATTCATTATAAACATAGAATTTGTTCACTTTTTCAAGCCCAAGCTGTTTAGCTTTGTGGCTTGTGGTATAAATTTCGCTATAAACGTCTTTGACAAATCCTTGATAGGTAACGCGTTCAAAATTAGCATTTTTATCAACAGTGATAAGAATATCAGTTTGCTCATCTAATGTTATTAACTGCTCCATTGCTGAGTCTAATTTATGATGGGCTGCTTCGTTCAATGTTTCTGCAGAAACACCTGCAGATAGTGAAATAAGTAACGCTGCAACCAATGTCTTTTTCATTCTATTACCCTAAATTTTTAATTCGTAAAATATGTTTAAAATCACCTAAAATTAGGCCGATAACTACTGTTTTAAGTTTTTACGATGATTTGTTTAAATACATCATAATCAATCATTAACGCTGTGCTGAATGCCATATGAAGGATTGAATCCTACATATATAGGCTGTGTTTAATGAGCTGGTTGATATTTAGACCATAGGAATTAAACGTTAATGATGTTGGAGCTGAAATAACCATGAATGTTGACTTAATTTTAAAGCTTTGAAAGCAAGCATGATGAAGCTAAGGTTTTACTATTTAACCTATAAAAACAATGCTATCGTGTCAAAATGAGGTGATATTAGATATTGGAGTAGTAGTTAAATGGATTCAAAAATTAAGCTCGTTGCTTTTAGCGTGTTGTGTTTGAACCTTGGCGGTTGTGATCTCATCGACGGTATTTTACATCCCGGAGACGATGATGAAGACTCAAAAATAGATAAAAACTTTAGCAGTAATGCTCAACAACTAGGTTTATCAGAGACAACGGTTAAACGTTTATGTAATGCTACCGACAACATAAGCATTCATTGTGTCAGCAATTACAATGACGAAAGTGCCCTTGAACTAAGAGTAGAATACACGTTTAATGATGTGTTATTAAAAAATAGTTATGCCAAAAGTACCAATGCTAGCCGAGTAATTTTTCATTTGCCTGCTGATGGTGCTATAGCAAAAATCGAGTTTGAAAATAGTCGAATTTATGATTTTGATAGTGGTTATAGCTACACATGGTCTGAGCCTGAAGATTATAAAATCGCAAACTTAGCAGACTCAAGTGAAGATTCAGTACTTGCCTTAGACAATGCCACAAGTATAGAAGAAGTTTCAGATTCAGAGCTATCGATTTTGTCTAATGCCGCATTCTCTAATGATGAGTATTCACTAACGGAAGCACAAGATATCGTAATCAAATCTAAAACGATGTTGTTTCCAACTTTAAATGTTGATGTAACGAGCACAGGTATTGTAGAACCTATAGATGCTTCTTTTGCCATGTTTACCGCTGGCCACACTGCAATTTTATCAAGTTACTCTTCTGCGTTATCGACCGCAATTGAACAAAGCTGGAATTAAACGAGTTATTTGAAGCGATTATTGGCAATTGTATTAGGACCTTATGCGTTTAGATAAATTTGTATTAAGAAGTACTGCACTGACTAAAACTCAGGTGATAACCGCAATTGAAGCAGGGCAAGTTTGTGTCAATCATGGGGTTATCAAGGATGTAAAACACCAAGTCCATGAGAATAACCTCATACAGTTAAATAGTCAGACGTTAACTCCAAGGCCATTTCGATATCTACTTTTGCATAAATCGGCAGACAAGATTTGTTCAAATGTCGATGGACATTATCCTTCATTGTTTAACGATATTGATATCGATAATAAAGACGAATTACATATTGTTGGCAGGCTTGATGCAGATACAACGGGCTTAGTGCTCATTACTGATGATGGCAGATGGTCTTTTAATATTACTCGCCCTGAAATGAGCTGCGCGAAACTATACCGGGTACATTTAGCTAAATCGCTATCAACTCAAGCGATTAAACAGTTAGAGCAGGGGATTTTACTGGACGGTGAAACCAAACCGACATTGCCAGCTAAAATCACAACAGTAAACGAAAGCCAGGTACTACTAAGTATTACTGAAGGTCGCTACCATCAAGTTAAACGTATGTTTTTTGCTGTGGGCAATAAAGTAACCCAGCTTCATCGTGAGCAAATAGGTGAGATAAAATTAAATACTTCCAGTAATCAATGGCGTTACCTTACTGAAGCTGAGGTCAATTCGTTCAATAGCTGATGGATGTTTCATCACCTTGGCTTGTCAATGATAAAACATCACTAAATTGAGTCTTTAAATGACAATTGCGATAGTGAATAACACTTCGTTAAGCTATTATCCGCTGTATATTTAGGTTTAACACTCTATGCTTTACCAAAACGTAAAACATAACCTCAAAAGCCACTTCAAACTTGCCATTACTTATAAGCTGTAAATTATGACTATTGATATCACGACCATTGTTGATCCAGAAATCACCTGTTCAAGTTGCCAAGCATGCTGCTGCAAACTTGAAGTGATGATTATTTCTGACACCGGTGTACCAGAGCAATACATCAGTGAAGACAGCTGGGGTAGCCAAACCATGAAACGATTAGATGATGGATGGTGCGCTGCAGTAGATAGAGAAACGTTAATGTGTACTATTTATGAAAATAGACCGTGGATTTGCCGTGAGTTTGAAATGGGGTCTTATGAGTGTGAACAAGAAAGAACCCATATTGTTAAGCTAGACAAATAACTTAATTATAGCTTACGAGGCGGCCACAGCCTCAATGAGTGGGGTTGATTATATAAAAAGACAATACTTTTCAATGAGTAACCCGAAGTTCTTCTATA
Organism: Shewanella sp. 10N.286.51.B2; assembly: GCF_041469265.1. Lineage (NCBI taxonomy): Bacteria > Pseudomonadati > Pseudomonadota > Gammaproteobacteria > Alteromonadales > Shewanellaceae > Shewanella > Shewanella sp. 10N.286.51.B2. Next base: position 19,823 of record NZ_JBFRKH010000046.1, on the reverse strand, counting down.
TTTCTAACTTGCCTTAAAAATGATATAACCCTTAACAACAATCACAGATTTTATTGTTACAGCTGCTAGATTTTTACAAGTGTTAAAGTCAGTTCTTAAAATAAACCTCTATCAATCAGGTGCTCATTAAAAGCTAACAAAAGCTTTAATTATGCTTAAAAGCTGCTAAATTTAATTATACCCACAATAAACTAAGGGGTTTATTATGTCATCTGTAAAAACACATGGATTGAGTATTGGTATAGAACGGGTTAACGACGATGTGTACTTATCATTAAAGGCGACTGGCACTTTAACTCATAACGACTATTTAGTCATAACGCCATTACTCGATGCGGCGTTAGCTGAGGTAAAACACCCGAAAGTAAACGTGTTTATTGATGGAACTGAACTTGATGGCTGGGAACTTCGAGCAGCCTGGGATGATTTAAAACTTGGCCTGCAACATAATAATGAATTTAAAAAAGTGGCTATTTGGGGTAATAAAAATTGGCAAAATTATAGTGCTAAAGTTGCAGCTTGGTTTATGAGTGGTGAGGTACAGTTTTTTGAAGAAAAAGCAAAGGCGTTAGCATGGTTAGAAAAATAAATATTTAATAACATGCAGTTATTAATAATGATTATTTAAAATTCGTTAATTAATTTAAAGAATACTCGGGTATGTTTGCTGCCTGTAAAATACTAAAAATATAGAAATTAGTTTATCTACCTGTTTTGTTTAAGTGGTCTATACTCATAGTAAGAAATGGACATTCGATAGGTGAAATCTGAGTGAAAAAGCACATTAACTCAATTTTAGTAGTAGATGACCAGCCAATAGTTAGACGAATTTTCACAAGAAGTCTAGAACAACTAGGGACTTATGAAATTATCGAGGCGGCTGATGGATTAGAAGCATTTAATTTAATCAAACAAAAACATTTTGATTTGATATTTTGTGACTTAAATATGCCCGTAAAAGACGGATTATATTTACTTCAACGACTCATAGAAATTCAATATACCAGTGCTATTGTATTATTCAGCGGAGAAGGTGAAACTTTACTTAATTCTGCTAAAGTATTAGCCACTTATTATCATCTTAATATTCTTGGTGTAGTTCGTAAACCCATCACCGCAACAATGCTGAGTGAGTTTTTGGTTAAAGCCACTAATGCTGATAGCATGCCTCAAACACAAGTCATAGCAACCCTCACATCTAAACAATTAGAGTATCACTTAAATAAAGGTAATGTTCGCGCTTACTTACAACCACAATATAATCTTGACACCATGCAAATTTGTGGCTTTGAAGCATTAGCTAGAATAGTTGATGGTGATAAAGTGATTTCGCCTTCTCAATTTATACATGCAGCAGAAGAAAATAAATTTATTCTACGTATTACCAAAGCTGTTGTTGAAGATGCCATAAAAAACTTTGCTAAATTGGATGTAAAATATCGTTCGTTGAGTTTATCAATTAACATCTCAGGTAAAGTGCTTGATGAAGAGGACTTACCTTTTTGGTTAGAAGAAGTAACCAGTAAAAATAAAATATCTTGCAATTCGATTACTTGCGAGCTAACTGAAACTGCAATCCCTTCAAACCCATCAGTGATGATTGTAGCTTTACTGAGATTACGCATGATGAAATTTAAACTATCAATCGATGACTTTGGTACAGGCTTTGCCTCACTAGAACAATTACATATGTTACCTTTTCATGAACTGAAAATAGACAGATGCTTTGTTGAAAATATTGTTACAAATACTAAGTCTCAAGCTTTGTTTACACGAAGTATTTTACTTGCCAATGATCTTAAAATGACAGCGATTGCAGAAGGTGTTGAATCAAAAGAAACTGTAGATGTAATTAAGAAACTGGGGTGCAATATTGCTCAAGGATTCTATTTCTGTAAACCTTTTCCAGCCAATAAAATAATAACGGTTATTAATAAGGAGGGGCTTGATTACGGGGTAAAATTTCAAAGGGAATTAACATGTGAACGGACTTAAAAGGGTTGGTTCCATTTTTATAATATATGGGGTTTTGTTACTTGCTGCTATTGTTGTTTTAGCTGGCCATATGATAACACTCACTTTTTTCGCTACATGTTGGCTGCTAATCCTTTATCTACATTTAAGTAAATTGAATAAGCATGAGCTAGCTATTATCGAAACTCCAACTACCCATTGTAGGAAAGAAGTCATTCCTGAAAAACTGAATAACGACCTAATAGAGAAAATATTTTATGTTTTTAATAAAAATGTTTTATCACAATTAAGTAAAGACGGTTATATTCTAATAGACAAAGACGGTGTTATTTTGAATGTTAGTGAACGAGTGGAAAGGATTTTGGTCTGTTGTAAAGACGACATAATAACAAGCCATTTATCACTATTTTTGTTTTTTACGGAACCTACTCATCAAAAATCAACTGACAATATGATTGAGCGGATTAAAAAATTAGTGAGTAAACCTGAAAAGTTATATTTTTTAAATAAAGTTGGATTATATATCCCTATAGAAATTTCAATTAGTAAACTACCACATAAAAATGAAACATTGTACCTCGCACTAATAAGAGATATCACCGCGGAACAAGAACAGTTACAACGCGAAATAGATTTGTATGTAAAACTATTTAATAAAGAAATGATTTACAAATCAGCTTTTAATCAAGCTGCAATTGGTATCGCAAGAGTAAATGTTGATTCATACATTGTTGAAGTTAACCCAATGCTATGCAAAATTTTTGGTTACAGCGAGAAAGAGTTTTGTAAGTTATCAATAAAAGACTTGACTGTTGATACTGATATAGAAAAATCAGAGATGCTAATTAGGCAACTGCTTCGTAAAGAAATTTATTTTTTTAACCTAGATAAACAGTATGTTAGGAAAGATAAAAGTGAGTTTTGGGCTAACATATCAGTATCATTAGTGTGTGATAATGTCACAAACCAACCTATTTATATGATCGCTGTAATTGAAGATATATCAGATAGAAAAAATATAGAAACAGCGCTAATAAATATAAGTAAAGAAAGAGAAGAGCTATTAGCCGGACTCACTATCGCATCAGAGGCAGGAGGTGTAAATAATTGGTCGTTAGATTTAGTTACGAATAAATTAAAGTGGGATGAAGGTACGCGACTGCTATATGGGATCAATTTAGACCAACAGCTTGTTTACCAAGATTGGCTTAATGCTGTTCACCCAGAAGACGTTGAAGAAATTAAACATCATATCTTAGCTGCTATTCATAACATCTGCTCTTTTAAAATTGAGTTTAGAGTTTTTAACCTTGAAACCAATGAGTTAGTTTGGGTTCGGTGCGCGGCGAATGTATCTTGTAATGAAAATAATAAACCCACAATGATGTTTGGCATCAATATTGATATTACCCATGAAAAATTAATTCAAATCGAGTTAGAAAAAGAAACCCAAGCGGCAAAACATGCTAACGAAGCCAAATCTAGATTTCTAGCAACTATGAGTCATGAGATCAGAACACCAATGAATGGTGTAATCGGTATGATTGATTTACTCAGACAAACTCACTTAGATACAGAACAAAAGCGTATGACGGCAACCATAAAGGATTCTTCGTTTTCGTTATTAGATATTATTAATGACATTTTAGATTTTTCAAAAATTGAATCGGGACAAATTGAACTAGAACTGACATCAGTAAGCATTCTTTCTTTAATAGAAAGAGCTGTAGATGCACTCTGTATCAATGCAAATAATAAAAATATACAGCTATATATTTGTCCTGATTTAAAAATCCCAGATAAAGTTAAAATTGATGCCGTACGCTTCAGACAGATAATTCTTAACTTGGTAGGCAATGCGATAAAATTTTCAAGCTTAGAAAGAAAAGGTGTTGTGATTATAAAAACAAGATTTGATTGGATTAGTGTTTCTTTGGTTGTTGATGTCATAGATAACGGTATTGGGATCTCAGAGTTACAACAAAAAAAATTATTTACACCTTTTATTCAAGCTGACACATCGACTACAAGAAAATTTGGTGGCACAGGTTTAGGGTTAAGTATTTGTAAATCATTTAGTGAATTAATGAGTGGTGAAATTAAATTAACAAGTCAATTAGGAAAGGGCAGTTGTTTTAGACTGTCAATCCCTATAACTAAAAATAAAAATACGAAATATGAATTTGAACATTTAGATTTTAGTGAATACCGTTTTTATATTATTCATGAATCAAAAGAACTTTCGAAGTGTTGTCAGGACATTATAGCCCAATTAAACCCTTTACATGTCAGCCAAGTTGGAATTGATAAGCTAGAGAATTTGTGCGCCATAAAAGATGAACAAGTTGTAGTGATTACATCTGCAGTCGATAAAACTAATATTTTAGAATCAACAAGCTTAAAAACAATAATTTTAAATCCACATCAGATAAAAAATAATGGCTACTTTGATCCACTGACCTATGTCGTCAAGTGTGAGCCGTTAAAACCCAGCGACTTAATCCATGGTTTAGCTATTTTATGTGAACTTGAAAGCCCAACACTAGATCTAAACAAAGAAATAGAGGAAAACCATAGGGTAGAGGTAGCGCTTAAAGTAGATAAAAAGCGAAATCGTAATCTGATTTTACTCGCAGAAGATGAGCCAACGAATAGATTAGTATTAAGTAATCAATTGGAAAGTCTAGGATATGAACATGAAATAGCAGTAGATGGAAATGCTGCATATAAATTATGGATAACAGGCAGGTTCAACTTAATACTTACTGATTGTCATATGCCTAATATGGATGGATTTGCGCTAACAAAAAAAATCCGTAAAGAAGAAAGTCGCAAAGGGCTAAGCCCAACGACGATTATTGCAGTAACTGCCAATGGGCTTGTAGGTGAATTTGAAAATTGTATTAGGGCAGGGATGAATGATTATATTGCTAAGCCTGTTGAATTAAAAATGCTCAAAATTGCCCTAAGTAAATATATGAGTCGGGACAAAAACACACAAGCTATAGGGGAGGTTGTAGATTGTACTGAGCGCCATAAGGCTAATGATAGTATTGATTTTAAGCACTTAATTAAAATTATCGGTACCAATGATAAAACAATAACTGACGAAATTTTATTAATGTATTGGAATAGTGTTACCCAAGACACTAAAAAATTGATTGAAGCAGTAGAGGAAGGGCAATCTGATTTGATAAGAACCAGAGCGCACGCATTGAAAGGGATATCGTTTTCGACAGGTGCTGCTGTTATTGGGGAAACGTTTAAATGGATTGAGCAAAACGCATCAAAAATTGACGATATCAAACAAAAACTGCATACAATTGAGAGTGAAACACTAAGAATAAAGGACTTATTAGTTAAACGTGGAATTTTACAAATCAAAGATTCGTAAGCAAATAATGGGATTGTAGTAGTAAAATATTGATTTTAATGCCGATAAATAACGTTATCGGCATCATGATAATGCTAGAATAAGTACATGTTTTAATTAGATATAAAATATATGGATTACACTCTACCACCAGTATTACCGCTTTTTGACTCTGCTGACTTCTTACTTGAAGGTAATAGTGTCGTTAATCAATACATCACTCAAATTTCTCTTGATAATGTAACTGATGCCGGTTTAATTATTGAACATTGCTCTGATTGGTTATATGAGCAACGGCATAGTGAAAATAACTATAAAGCCTACCGAAGTGAATTAACCACATTTCTACATTGGTGTTTTGATGTGGCTGTAATATCGCCAATAATGGTAACTAGAAAAGATATCGCCAGGTATATTGCATACTGCGAAACACCTCCCAACGAATTTATTGGTTATTTTAATGTGCCACAATTTAAGCTAGAAAAAAGCATAAATGAAAGAATACCAAATCCACAATGGCGGCCATTTGTAGGTAAAAAAATACTTGGAAAACCACAACCATATAGTTTGAGTGATAACGCACTAAAAACCAAAATAGCAATAGTATCATCTATGTATAGCTATTTAATTAGTGAAGAATACACAGAGAAAAACCCTGCACAATTATGGCTCAAATACAGTCGTTTTGCTGTTAAGAAAAAATACATAAAAGATGACGATGATAATCATCATGCTTTTACTGAACTACAATGGTCATACGTGGTTTCTACAGTTTCTGAGTTAGCAATATCGCAGCCAGAAAAACATCAACGTAGCTTGTTTTTAATTAATTTACTCTATAGTTGCTATCTTAGAATTTCTGAAATCAGCGCTAGAGCTGGATACTCGCCATTAATGAGTCAATTTAAAAAGAATCCGCATACTGGTATTTGGTATTTTTATGTACCATTTTCTAAAAGTGGCAAAGCAAGAAATATTGCTATTTCGAAATCACTACTAACAGGTCTTAAATCCTATAGAGAATACCTAGGCCTGTCAGCATTACCAAGTGCCAATGAAACGCATCCGATTTTTGTTAGACATAAAGCCGCTGGTCATGGTCGAGATTCTGGAATGCTAAATGCTAACCTAGGGATAAGACAAATTCGTGAAGAAATTAATACCTTAATAAATCTCGCAGCAGATAAAGCGTTTGAAGATGGTTTTGATTATGACAGTCAACTCATGAGGAAACTAACCGCACATAATATTCGTCATACCGGTATAACTCATGACATCAATTTAAACCAAAGACCATTATCACATGTTCAAGCTGATGCAGGCCATGAAAGTATTGATACCACGTCACAATATTTACATACTAGCCAGACAGAACGTGATCAAAGTGCACAAAATAAACCATTTAATCATTTAGCTAATTAATGTCACCAAATATGCATATTTAACAGGCAACGCTATGTGAAATCTGAAGATATAATCAAGGTAATATGGCTCAGAATTTAAAATAAGGTCATATTTAAAAGCTATGTTAGTTGTCTAATGTAGCTTTAAAAGCATATAAAAATACCCACACTCAACTACGCACAATGTATATTATGTTAAATAGCATTTAAGCGTTTAGTTATAATAAAAAATTTTTGTGGTTTTTCATACCAAATGAGTTTTGTGTCACTTCGTGACTTTGGTGTTTTAGTTATTATAATCAGATAGCTAAGTTGAAATAAATAATTTTATCGCACAACTTTGGTGCAATATTCTATTCAGAGCGCTTTTTGTTGTCAGTTATACCAAATGACTTTTTTAAATCCTGTGGCATTTTTTTTAATGAGTTTTTCTCAGTTGGTGATATTGATAACTGACGTGTATTATTCCTTTAATAAAGCCTACAAATGCAAACAGACTTTTGTAAGGCCAGATCCATTTCGTAATTTTTTAAGCCTTTATTCAGACTCAGGGTTAAATTTTTGCTTATAGGTTTTCTTAACTCTCTCAAACCACGTATAGACTATCTCTCGAGTTTCATTTGTTGCGATTGCATTACGTATCCCGGAGATTTGATCCAATTCAAGCATGCCAATGCGTTTATTGACTTTCACTCCAATGGTCACTCTTTGTGGGCGTTCCATTTTAAATGCAAAATAATGTCCTGAGACAATCCGATTGTGATAAACAGCAATACAATGCTTTTGAGTCATCCCTTCATGAATAAGCGCATCATAATTATCTATCGCGACAAAGTTTGGCTCACTAGCAATAAATTGTGGATATTGCACATCAGCGTCGACTGGTCTTGATTCAAGTCGGTCAATATCATTACGAAGATCTATCCATCGTTGGTGCAATCCTTCAAGCTCATCAAATGACGAAAGCTGGCCAATTCTGTTCGCAGGCTCATTTATACCGAGCGCTAAACCCAGTGCTATGGTGTCGGCTAAACAAGCACGTAACGACCCTCTTTTGATACTTTTATCATTTGCTATGGCATGGCCTAATTTTGTGCAGGTTAAAAATGGGTATCGGTTATCCAGGCTTATGGTCAAATAGTTTATTGTTTGGTGATGTTTAAAAACTTTGTAGCGACACATTGTTTTATCTAACAGCTTTTTCAAAAACTTTAACTCTACATCTCGCTCAAATTTGAGTGTTAACTTGTCTATAAATTTAAGTGTCGCTTTTGCGTTGTCGTAGCCGAGTTCTTTGAGAATGTCGCGTTGTCCGAGATGACTTAACGCTAACGCTTTGTCATTATCAATCGGGTATTGCTCACAAATAAGTACCAACAACAATGGTCGCATTAATAACAATTGAGCCGCTTGCTGACTATTAGCTGCAAGCCACAACAGCTGATATTCATGTTCGGAAAAAGTATTTGTAACTGCTAAATATTGTTTAGGGATCTGAGCTAACCATTCATCGCCTGATGAAAACTGGGTGATGAGGTTTAATCCTAATCCCAGTCCTCCCTCTAACCGTTCTTTAGGCTTAGTACCGAATACTCTAAAGGCTTGTAGCTTTTGCTGCCAGCTATGTAGTTCTAGGTCATAGTCAAAGCCTAGATCGGAAGTTTGTATTGTCAGTTGTAAATCCATTTTGCTACCTGCTGTTGCCAAATCGATATTATTTCAATAAAACTAATTGATACCTTATAGCTAACTTATACTTTTCTATCCGATAAAACATTTAACATGAGTGTTTCGTGTTTTTCGATATTTATTAGTCCTTCCCCTTCTGGGCCCCAGTCAGTGTAATTCATCATAATCGCTTGCTTTAAGCTCTCCGCTCGATTGTTTTCTTGATAGAACGTCTTCTTATCTTGCGGAGAATAATTGCTAAGTCTTGAGTTACTGCTAGGCGAAATTAAACACAGATTGCCAAAGCGGTCTACATCCTTCATTTTGCTAGCACCTGATGGATCGGTTTGTGGGAAGTAATGCTCAACAGAGGTTCTGAATGCAAATTGAAAGCTTGTAAAGTGCCCCGCTAGATTCTCTTTAGTAATGCCGCCAACTGGTTTACCCTCTGATAGAGTTCGCCACAGTAGGTAGTCTAATCGGTTAACGACGAGTTAATTGCTCAAAACAGCCTGTTCACCTTCCAAATGACTTCAATGGTTCATTTACAACAGCAACCAAGGCTATTTACCATAATCACGAATTGTACGCTTATGACTAATATCGAAGTAGCATAAAGATCTAGACGCATGGATAAATTACTACAACAATGATCGAACTCATCAAGGCAAAATGTGCTGTGGTCGAACACCACTTGAAACATTATTGGATGGTAAACAGATTTGGGCGGATAAACATCTACCTCAAATCTAAGCTGACAGACACCATATAAAATGGCTAACTGTCAGATCAAGTCTGAGCTACTACATCAGCACACTACTACATCAGCACACTACTACATCAGCACACATCGAAAAAGCGTACAGCAACATTACCCTTCATTGAGCTTGCGTAAAACTTGGGTTCGTATTAGCGCAATTTCTGGTGTTTTTTCAACTAATTTCCAATGGTCGCTCATAGTCCAATCCTTACAGGAAATTTTCTCACCGAAGTGAGTTTCAATTTCTATCTCTGCTATATCGTAACGCAGAAATGGTCGTTGAAGATCATGGCCCGACTTCGTGAGGCCTAAGCGACCAAACCGCTGGTCTGAAACTCTACTAATAAGTGCTACCGGATAAAACACCAACTCTTCAAATGGTATGTTGCTTTCATATAAGGATACTAGTGCTGTGACCGGAATAGCGTGCTCGCAAACCAGCGCGGCCTCGGGGTCTAGATTCACCTCTCTATACAGACAGCCAAATTTTCGAGAACCCGCCATTCCCATAAAATCGTGACAGCCCCTAAGCCTACGATTTATTTCGTCTCGCTTTTCTCTTGGCTTACGAAAAACAGCAACTTTATCAATTGTAAGCAAGTTTGCTTTACAAAGTGCGATTTGCTCCGCAACCACATCAGCTGTTGTTGCGCCATGTTCATTCCTGATGCCGGGTATTGATATAGTCATTTCATCTAACGCTTATTGAACGGTTCGCTCAATAAAGCCGACCATTAAGTTATTGATTAATATCATCCTACATTTACTATCTTACTAATGTAAAGCAGTTTTATTTAGTTGTAAAAGTAACAGTTGCCACTGCTGGCTTGTTTTGTAAGTTACATCACCTGATCTAAATTTATCAATGAACAGGTATCTTTAAATAGTCAGGTTATTGATACTGGGTGTGACTTGCTAAACGTATACAGTGTAGTGGCTTATTAAATCTGGCCATTCTATTGGTGGGTGTATTATATTTTTGAAGGGAAACAAAACCAGTTTGACCTAAGGTATATCAATCTTAAAAACGTTTTGGGGCATAAATAATTTAGCCGCCCTAACCCGTTTCTGGACAAAGCCGAGGCCAGTTTTGCTGAACCACTACAAGCTGACCTGGTCAACTGAATTCGGACAACCTAGTTAAGCTCCTTAAGCTACATCTTTCAAATCCTTACCCACACGTTCAAACTCATTGGGACTTTGATAATTGAGGTAAGAATGCATTCGTTGGCTGTTGTACCACATCGTGATGTAATTCAGGACATCTTGCTGAGCTGCATACCGCGTTCGATAATTGCGCCAATCAACTCGTTCTTGCTTCAAGCTACCGAAAAAGCTTTCTGCTACTGCATTATCCCAGCAACAGCCTTTTTTGCTCATACTGCCTACAAACTTATGAAGCCTTAGTATCCGTCTGTATTGATGGCTTGCATATTGAACGCCTTGATCTGAGTGTATGATCAATCCGGCTTTTGGCTTTCGTTGCCATATTGCCATAGTTAGGGCATCACAAACCAACTGTGCTTTCATTCTGCTGCCCATACTCCAACCAACAACTTTACGCGAATAGAGATCGATTACGACCGCTAAATACAGCCATCCTTCAGAAGTCCATATGTACGTAATATCTTGCACCCACGCTTGACTAGCGCGCTGAACGTCGAAGTCCTGCTTAAGTTCATTATCATATACAGGCTTCTTGTGGTTGCTGTTGGTTGTTGTCTTGTACTTCTTTTTATAGCGCACCCAAACGTTTGCTTCTTTCATCAACTGCGCTGTTTTCTTACGCCCAACAGGATACAAAGCCTTTTGAATACGCCTTTGTCCATAAGTGTTATCGCTAAACTCGGCGATATTCTTCACCCACTGCAACATCTCTTGATGCTCTGTATCAACAGGGGCCAGAGACTTCCGCTTTTGATAACTGTAGTAATTATTGTTTTTCACACCCAACACGTGACACATTAATATCACTGGCCAGCTCTTCTTATTGTGGGCAATAAACGCGTATTTTATTTCGTTTCTTTGGCAAAGAAGACCGTCGCTTTTTTTAGTATTTCACGCTCCATTTCTAAGCGCTTAACTTGTGCTTTTAGCTTGCGGATCTCTTCCTGCTCAGGCGTTAACTTGCCGTTACCTCTAAAAGCATGGACATCATCATTTTCTGCTTCTTTTATCCATCGGCCAAGAAGCTGAGGTGTTACTTCTAAATTTCTAGCAGCTTCAGCAATACTGTACTTTTGCTCTCTAACTAATGCGATAGCATCAAGTTTGAATTCTTTTGAATAGGTTTTACGTGTTTTCATTTCAATCTCCAGTTAAATCAATTATGTCTTAACTGGGTTAGTCGTATCAATTAAACCACGTCAGTCTTGATGACTCATATCTACTCCTAATTCTGTATATTTAGCCAACTTAGCCACAACATTGACCTTAGCCATTTGTTCAACGCTATTAGCGTTTGTTGAAAATAGTTTTGGATTTCCAACAATTATCGCCAATGCTTGTGCACGTGAAATGGCGACATTAATACGGTGTTTATCAAATAAAAAATCTAACCCGCGTGCGGATTCGTTAGCATCACTTGAACACATACTAAAAATCACAATTGGTGCTTCTTTACCTTGAAACTTATCAACACTACCAACTTTAGCATCAACGCCTAGTGCTTGTTGTAGCTTACTGACTTGATGATTGTAAGGTGCAACAAACAGTATATCTTGTAAACTAATCTTGCGAGTATTAGAGTGGCGGTCGGTGAAATTACGGCCAACAAGCTGTTGGACAATGATTTTAATTTCATCAATTTCTTCTTCACTGACTTGATTATTGCCTTCATGTTCAACGGGAATAAAGCGAATTCCAGCTTCAATATTTAATGGTCCTTCATAATCACTTGGTACTGCAATACTTTGTTGACTTGTAATCGCTGCAGAACCTAGTTTACTTTGATAAAACGCCTCACTAATAAATTCATTTACCTTTGGATGCATACGGTAAGTCGTTTCTAAGAACACCCCCATATTAGAAGGCACTATAGGCGAGTTTTGCAGCAAATAATCAAGCGTTGATAGACCACTCGACTCTGGATGTGTTGCTTGCGATGGCTGACCTAGCTGCATTTGATCTCCAAGCAATACAATATTGCTTGTACAGCGGCTCATGGCAACCAAATTAGCCACTGCTACTTGCCCTGCTTCATCAACAAATAAATAATCAAATTGATCTTTTAACTCCTCACGACTAAACCCCCAAGCGGTTGTGCCAACGGCTTTGGCACCAGCTGGTGCATTAATGATAAAGTCAGCAATTTGACCATTTGTAATTATATTTACACTGCAATCAGCTAATCGAGTATCGGTTTCCTTAGTACAGTAAAAATTACTCGCGATATCTTTTTCACGGCAGTATTCGGCCGTAGCAAGCAGTAAATTATTTAATGCATTATGACTATTACTTGTCACTCCAACTTTTTTGCCTTGCTTTAAAAGTTCAGCAATAATGTGCTTACCAGTAAAGGTTTTTCCTGCTCCAGGAGGTCCTTGAATAGATAAATAGCTGTTATCTAATCCCTTTACTGCAGTAATTGTTTGACTAAGTGTCGTTTGTGCAGAACTAGCATCAATAATGGCTTGATTACCATTTAATCGACCATTAATTCTTGGTGGTAACCTAAACATAAAATCATAAATGGCTGTGTTGCTAAGTTGCTGTCGTTCGTAACGAGAGACTATATCAAATATCGCCTCTGGGATTGGCCCTGGGGCGACATACTCATCAGGTACAAGTACGACACTTTCAGGTAGCTCTGTGGTACTGGCAATAGCAATAATACCGTTTGCACTGTCGCAATCGTCTTTATGCAATGACACTTTTAATGGGTTTCCATTTCTATTTTCCTCACCAACGACATAGTACGAGTTAGCTAATCCCTTGAACTCTTGTTCAGTATCAAATAGATATTGGTAAACCAATTTTCGAGCCTGTGGAGAGGGGCGATATGGCTCGACATTATTACGTACACAAAACGCTAAACAGTCTGCATCGTCAACCAATTCTTGTTCAGATAAGCCTAAACGATCGAACAACTTCCAAAATACAGGTTTACTTTCACGACGGTGAAAATCTAATAACCACGCCATGTTTTTGGTCACATGCGCAATGTCAGGCTGTTCAAGTTCAGCTTGCGCTAACAGTTGATCTCGAAGTGTTGTTTTCTGGTTCGCTTCTTCTGAAATTTCAACCTCAACAACTTCTGTTTTGCCTAAGTAATTAATATTGTGTTTCTTTTGTAAACCCCACAATAACTCTGCCAGCTCCATGGTAGAGTCGCAATCATCTATATTGTAAGCACGAATCTCTTCTAATATTTTAGATGTTTGCCAGTTATACCCTTCTTTACTGCAAGCGTATTTTTCTTTCCATTCTTCATATACTACAACCGAAGCCGCGCCATTTTTAACCACGGTTTGACGTCCCTGCGGCCGATAAATCAGCTCAACATTTTTGATTGAATATTTAGGTTCGCCTAAAACAATAGCCCCTTTAACGACTTTATAAAGATCGACAAACACTTCGTTACGGAGTAGTTGGTCTAACTCGGATTCACACACGCCATAACGGTTCATTAACTTTCGACAAGCGGTAATTTCATAGGGAGCATAATGATATATATGCATTTGAGGGTCTTGCAGCCAGCGCTGGTACACCCAATGAATAAAGTCACTAAATGCCTTTTTTTCTTCTTCGTGATTGTGCGCCCAAAAGTCAGTAAAGCACTTCTCACCATTATCAATATGAGTATTACCCCACAAATATTCTAAGCCATCTTGATGAAGTGGGTTACCTTCAATATCAAAAAACACATCCAAAGACGAGCGCGGGGGCAGCATAGCTAACCCTGTCATTTTACCGTTTAAATGAGTTTTTACTTCAAATAATGGTGGAGTTTGACCGTTACTTTGTAACTGTATTTGTGCTTGTTTTTGTAAAGTTGCGACAATGTCACTGTTAATACAGCCTATTGACTCAACATCCCTAAGTTCAGTTAGTTGCAAACACGTGGTAATACCAGCAGCATTGAATTTTTTAATTTGCGTTTTAGTAATACCTGCAACTTTTGATAAATGATCTTTATTGGCCAATAACTCTTGAGCGTGAGTTGACCAAGCCCCCCATTCATTCGAGTCTTCTGGTTTAGGTGGGCATTCAGGGGCAAAAGTAAGCTGTTGATTGATAAAATCAGCTTTTGTTGTCAGGTAATAATCAAAATAATCACTGGTACGTAATTTTTCACGCTTACCATTACCCAATGCTACAGTGATAAAGTCAGCCTTTTTATGTTGAATTTTATTCAACATATCAACATAACAACATAGTTGAATAACATAGGCAGGTTTTACAGAGTTAGCTAATTTGCTATCCCACACTTCATAATGATAATTACCCAGAGCGCTCTGCCCCGGTACTTTAATGAGAAAATCCGCTCGCCCATAAAATTGACCATTGGTTAAAAACGCTTGATAAATAACCTCATAACCCTCTTGCATAGCTGCAATAGTTCGTTCAGCTAATGCTTCATCACTTAATTGTTGCCCACCATCAAAATCAACAATTGAGATAAGCTGGCTATATTCTTTAGCTAACTCCTCTAATAGTTTGAGTTCGTGCTCATTACCCTTCGTCGAAAGCAAAGTTAAATATTCATCTGGTTCATCTTTCTCTGGAGCTAAATGTGGATGAGTTAGCGCTAATCGATCCATCCAGGATGCAAATTGACTAATCACGAAAGCAGTAATATCTGATGGTGAAAATATAAGTCCACCCGATGCGATTAATTTCATAACTTGCCCTTATTAACTAATATTGCTCTAAATGCCTGAAAGCTCTCGATGATTTAAATGATGTTAAGCTCCACAATGCCTAATCCCAAACCTACTAATAATGAAAAATCCAATTAATAACTAGCAAATTAAATTGAAGTCATAGCAGCTGGCCAAATGGCTACAGTATCTTTGATTTGCTTATGAGACATTTCGACAATGGCAGCAGCAAGCATTTCTATTGCACTTATGGGAATGTCGGCAAACCAGATTAATATCTATAATAGAATATGACTTAGTGGAGCACTAATCCAAAATTTACCAAACGAGTGCTCCATCACACCTTGCCAAATTTAAACTTTTTTCTTGTTGCTCACTTATGTATAACTCTACATTTGCTTGCATATTAGTAACACCAAGTTGTTTTGCACAATCATAAATATTTTGTTTAGCTTGGTTTGTTAACTGGTTGTTGTTTTGTCTAATAATTAATGAGGTCACAATAGGTAACTTATTTTGTACACAGTAATAAACTACAGCCCCCAAATCTTTATTAAGTTTTTGCTGAGAGCCATTCCCAACCCAGTCAACTTTGTGCAAACACTTAAACAATTGACCGTAGGTTATAAAACCTGTATCGGATTGTCTTGCCAATTTCAAAATTGTTTCAAAGACTGTTTTTCCATCAAAATTGCCACCTTCCCTCCGTTGCAATTCTCGGCGCACCTCAACTAAACTATAAATCCCTCCTGCAGTTTGGTTTAATCTTTGGTAATTATTTTCAAGCGCATTTAATTCTCGCTTAGTAAGTTCAGTAATTGGTCTTGGCATAATATGTTCTCCTAAAAAAATTCTTGTTTAAAAGCTAAACAACCAATAAGACAAAAGTGTCGTAATCAAATTTTGATAATTTTGCTTGTTCACTTCTATTTTGGTGTACATCCGGTTCAATCATCTCCTAGCCGCCATCAGGATTTGGTATTGTCAACTTTCATGCTTAGTCGAATATATTCAACTAAAAACACCTTAATTTCATTTTTAGGCACCACGATATTGGTACCCATACTCTAATGGCACGATCGTGAAAAATCTGATAGTTATACTGAACAGTTGAGAGTTCGCCACTGACTACTAATTAATTTATTACCACAGAATGGCTTGCCACTTTATCCGTCATAACCTTAAATGATGTCAGCGCCTGCTCTTTTATCGTCCGCTTTCACACCCCCAATAGCGATTTTCTCACTATCTTCTTTTACACAAGTCAAAATGTGTAGCCAATGTTCTGCCAGTTTTCTAAGCATGCCATGTCACTACGTAATTTATAAAATTCTTCTTCTTAGCCAATCTGCTATCGCGCCACTGCCCAGACCAAAACCAACTAGGAAAGCTAATATGCCTTCTTTTGTAAATATCCAAAATATAAACAACATCGTTACTGAGTAAGTGATGTAAGTCTGAAGTTGGGTTATACCCTCATCATAAGGTGTGATTCGATCCCAATTGAGCATAAAGAAAATAAATGTAAAGATAGTTCGCTTAGGCATCCTAAATATAGATACCACTATTACGATGATCTTAAATAATACTATTATCAATGATGCAAAGCTTTCTGGTGTCATATAGAGTGCCTCGTGTGTATCTGTATATTTGTATAAATACGTTACTTATGCTTTGCGACAAATCGTGATCGGTTTAGTAACCTAAAGCTCCGTTAAGCCGCCATTATATTGTTTATATGGTCATGCGATGTGGGTATTGAAACAGAAGGGTCGGACTTTAAGGTTCCGATATAAGAATTTTTTTAAAGTAAAACAGAACCTGACATGGATAGCTTGTTACATTGAAACTTTAATAACTAGTTATTGTTGATTAGACAACTACTTAAATCCATCAATGTATAGTGGAAAAAGAAACTCGCCTTTGATAGTAAATTTGGTTGACCTAGTTTTCTTAGGCAATAACGCATAACAAATCAGTGCTCACAGGTTACTGGGAGGGAAAAATAATCATATTTAAGCCAGAGTATGTAAAAGCCTTTTTTGATGTTGTTACTTCCCAGTGTATTTATTAGAAAACAGATACTTTGCTTAATGCTGCCTTATTCATCGACAATCTACAAATATAACTACATTTATATCAAGATAATGATAAATGCTCGACTGGTCACTTGTTGAACTGTATCTATTGTAAACGCGCCAGTTTGCGTATAGTTATCATGAGATTGAGTTAGAATACCACGAGTATGTATTGGCTTGAACACCGATTCTATAGCAGAAATTTCTACATCCCAAGAATTAGAACTCATAAGGCATAAAGACGATAGTGGGACGTCTAAGTTAGAAAATTCAGCTTGCCAATGCGCTTTGATGTATGATTGAAAATCGTTGAAATTAATATCATCAGAGTAGAAATCTATTATTGCCAAAAGCTTTCTTTTTTTAGTGAAGACTCGTAAAACATCATACCAATCAATACCTACAAGTCCAATATTAGAAAAAATAGCTAATATTTTTTCCATCATTAATAACTTAATATTCTCAATGTTTGCGGCATTACCTTGATTGCAAAAAATCTTAGTTTTTTCATTTAATGATGGCAGCATTAAAATGTCATGGTTATTTTCTAATATTGTTCTAAAAATGTTTAGTTCTTCATTGGTTTGTTGCTCAATTAAATCAAT
The DNA here is from genome assembly GCF_041469265.1 of Shewanella sp. 10N.286.51.B2. NCBI lineage: Bacteria > Pseudomonadati > Pseudomonadota > Gammaproteobacteria > Alteromonadales > Shewanellaceae > Shewanella > Shewanella sp. 10N.286.51.B2. The sequence goes on along the minus strand of NZ_JBFRKH010000046.1, from coordinate 2,140 downwards.
GACTTTAAAACGATGAGATAAATACAATATTGATAAGCTTGCTACTTGGCTAATATCCGACAAGATCGCGATATAAAATTGCTCTTCATCTAAGTTTTCAGTTGTCGCTTCCGCTGTATGTAGTGGAGCATAATTGACCAGATGGCTCAAAAGGTTTATTTCATAAGCAGAATGGGTCAGTGAATTTAGCTTTTTTACAAGCTCCGTACTACAAAAGAGTCTTATTGTGGCTAGTTTGCGCATTGGGTATCCTTATTTATCTGTGCCGTAACTCAACTTAAGCTTAAAAGTCTGCTAATTATTTAAAATGCCACTCTAAGTATATGGTTGTATTCAACTTACACTAAAAATTTTTGGTTGATAAAGTCGAACTTTTGCCAACAAAACCTGCTTGATAACCACCTAGCATCATAATGGTTTTTCTATCGGTAACTTCTGTAAGTGATAAAATTGGATTAGTTCTATTGTAAATATTAATTCACTCGATATTATCAATAACATCACTTGAGCTTACTTATTGTTGACAAAACAAACACAATTGAAGAACTATTAAATACCGAAAAATTCAGTTATTTCTGTAGCAGTAATCGCTGAATTTTTGCTTATTTTGATTTTACCACTGACTATCTAACTGGGGTAATCAATGTTCAAAGGTATTTCTCTATTAATTACATAACCTCATTGTTATTTTAATCACTTTCCAACTTAAAATTAAGATGTGGCGATAAATGAGTATAAATATCGGTAGCTTTTCTTAACCGACTATTTACTTCGTTAACTACTTGTATTGGCGCTAATGGAATAAAATCAGGCCCATATATAGCAATAGTGTTGACAAAAAACCACGCATCCCATTCATCATGATGATCAAGAAACTTACTGGTCAGTTCAATGGTAGCTTCAACTTTTGCCCATTTTTGATCTTTAAAATGGGTAATTTTTTCATATAAAGCTAATTCATCTAAGTTTAGTTGTTCCCAGGGAGTGATTTTTTGATCATCAGATAACTTTACATAAGTAAGTTTATCTCTCACCCACGGGTGAACTAACGCAATAAGTTTAAAGGTCTTTCTTGGTTGATGTTGTATCTTGTAACTTAAATGTTCTGTTTCAGTGATTTCTGATAATCGATTAATATCAAAGTGACGATAAATGTTTTTACCATCAATAGGGTTATGCAAATAGGCAACTACTTGGGTATGTTCGTATTGCAACAAAATTTGTTGCGGACTAATGATTACTGTATCAGGTACTAACCCTGTATGCATTGACGTATATTTAGCACTTATCACTTTTTTGTGTTCAATCGCATCAAAAATACGTGTATAACTAGTAGGGTTAATCGGCTCTTTTTTCCATTGATTACAGAAAGGCAAATATTTACTGGCGTTAATTCTATCGCCTTTAACTAGTTTGAGTTGATTAAGTTTTTTCTCAGCCACTTCAAAATAAGGAGCAAGCATTAACAACTCACTTGGTGGCATTAAATTAGAGAAATGTTCTTTCACTAAACTATAAGCTAACGCTTTTGAAAGCGTCATATTACCTGCTAATTCTTGGTTAAGCGCTATGTTCAAATCATTACTATTTTGCCAATAATAATTGCCATCAAGTCTCTGTTTACACTTAGCTGGCGGTAAAACTTTCACCTTACTATTATTACCTGACCACCAATTAAGTGCAGCTTTAATGCGCTTGGTTTTAGTGTTTCGGTCAGTTTTATCGGTACTGGAAGCTACATATCTAGCATTTATGTCACGACTAGCAATGGCATTTTTTTCACCTACAGGTATACATTTAGCGATAGCTTCCCTAAAGTTTTTCGGTGATAGTGAAAAAATATCTTGTTTTACTTCAAATTTCATTTTGATTAGATCCTAATGATACTGTCGACCTATCCAACTCAGATAATTATAAACAATAAAATTACGACTGTTCCAAAATTTGGACACAAGTAGCATAATCTTATTCTTGTAACTAACGAACGCCGAAAATACGATAATGCTTTGTTTACATGTAATCACGACTAGATAGAAAGAGGTTATAATTCACATCATGGAAGCTAAATAAATTTTAGTTTGTCATTTTTGTCATACGAAATAGGCATATAGCAACCCACTTGAGGCTGTAACTAATTTTG